>JAZUMI010000018.1:0-5564 GCA_045603505.1 Acutalibacteraceae bacterium | reverse complement strand
TAATATGTGTTAATATTTAATATGTATAAATACCTTAAAGAAAATTTACATAAATACGGAGGAATTTAAAATGCCATTTGAAGTTGCAGACCAATCTAATGTAGTACAAATTAAAGTTGTCGGTGTAGGCGGAGGCGGCGGGAACGCTATCAACCGCATGGTAGATGCCGGCGTTAAGGGTGTTGAATTTGTTGCAATCAATACCGATAAAGCAGCCCTTATTAAATCAAAAGCTACTCAAAAAATCCAAATCGGCGATAAAACAACAGCAGGTATGGGTGCAGGCGGTAATCCTGACAACGGTCGTGCTGCTGCTGAAGAATCGCGCGATGAAATCGCTGCTGCTATTCGCGATGCTGATATGATTTTCATTACCGCAGGTATGGGTGGCGGCACAGGTACAGGTGCAGCTCCTGTTGTTTCCGCTGTTGCTCGTGAACTCGGTATCTTGACTGTTGGTATCGTTACAAAGCCTTTCGCTTTCGAAGGCAAAAAGCGTAGGACTCAAGCAGGATCCGGTATTGCTGCTCTTCGTGAACACGTTGACAGCCTTGTTGTTATTCCTAACGAAAGACTCAAGTTTGTTTCTGAAGAAAAGATTACCTTTAAAAACGCGTTTATTATCGCTGACGATGTTCTCCGTCAAGGCGTTCAAAGCATTTCCGAACTTATCAATGTTACTGCTCTCGTTAACCTCGACTTTGCTGACGTTAAGTCAATTATGGCTGATGCGGGTTATGCACATATGGGTGTTGGCATTGCTACAGGCAGAGATAAGGCTGAACAGGCTGCTCGCGCTGCTATCAACAGTCCTCTTATTGAAACTTCAATGGATAACGCTCGTGGCGTAATCATCAGCATTACAGGTTCTGAAGACATCGGTCTTGAAGAGGTTGAACTTGCTTCATCTATCATTTCAGATATGGCTCATCCCGATGCAACTATCATTTGGGGTGCTCAACTTGATGACACTCTCGATGACACAATTCGTGTAACCGTTGTTGCAACAGGTCTCGGCGATGAAAAGAAGGATACAAGCAACGATTTGGCATCTTTCCTCAACACATCTTCCGATGACGACGATGACGATGCTTTCGGCGAAGTTATGAACTTCTTTAACAAAGACTAATTTTTAAACTTCTAAAACGCTATCCGAAAGGATAGCGTTTTTTATGTCAAAAAAATAAAACCCTCTTTTTTGGTTAGAATAATAACTGAAAAGGAGGGTTTTAAATTATGTCAAAAGGTATGTCATTTGTAAAAGGAATCGGCACCGGTATGATTGCCGGCGCTGCAGCCGTAGTAGTTGGTAAAATGATTATGAATGAAAAGAAAAACGGTCAAAAAGGTTCTAACAAACTTGCAAAAGCGGTCAGCGAATTTGTTGATGGCGTTCAGACTATGATTGAGTAAAAAAGAAGGCGAAAAGCCTTCTTTTTTAATGCCTAATTATCTTTTTAATAAGCAATATTACTAAATAAGTAATAACGGATACAAAAACGATTGCAGCGCCTGATGAAATGCCGAAATTGTAGGAAATCAGTAGTCCTGCAATACAAAATACCGCACAAAACAAAAAGGAAATGACCATTCTGAATTCAAGTTTTTTTGTTAAAAGTGAAGCGGAAGCAGTCGGTGCCGAAAGAAGTGCGATAACCAAGATTATACCGACCGCTCTGATTAAAACCACAACAGATAATCCAGTCAAAATCAGGAGCAGATATTCAAAAAAAGCAGTCGAGAGTCCTTTGATTTTTGCAAATTCGCTGTCGAACATATATGTTTTCCAAGAGTTGAAAAACGCAATTGTCAAAATCAAAATTATTACCGCTAAAGAGAGCATTAGTTTGATGTCATTTTCACTCACACTTAAAATATTACCGAAAAGATATGCGTTCATATCCGGCGGATAACCGTCGATAAGGGAAGTGAAAATCACACCCGCTGCCATACCGAGCGACCAAAAAAGTGAAATTATAATATCTGTGCCTGTCTTTGCTTTTCGGTTAATCGTACCGATAATAACCGCAGAAGTGAGTGAAAAAATTCCTGCACCCAAAAGTGGATTAAAGCCCAGTAAGTAGCCGAGTCCTACACCGCCGTATGCCGTGTGAGCGATACCGCCACTCATCATAACAAGCTTTTTTTCGTATATTATAACGCCGATAACACCGCAAATTACCGAACAAAGCAGGGAAGCTATCAGAGCATTTTGTAAGAATTCATATTTAAAAAAATCAGAAATCATTTTCCTTCACGTTCCTTATCAAGACAATGCTTACAGTAGAATACGGTACTCAAATTTTCTTTTTCTTTCGGGAGTCCGTCGAAAATCACTGTACGGTTGATGGATATTACCTTGCTCGAAAATTCCTTTGCGGCACTCAAATCGTGTGTTACTATTACAATGGTTTTACCGTTTTTATTAAGTTCTTTTAAAACCGAAAAAATCTTATCACGGGACTCAATATCCACATTTGCTGTCGGCTCGTCAAGAAATATTATTTCGGGGTTTGAAACAATCGCGCGAGCAATCAAAAGTCGTTGAAACTCGCCACCCGAAAGGGCGCTTACCTGCCTTTTTTCAAAACCCTTCAATCCGACTAATGAAAGTGCCTCAAGTGAAGCCGCTTTTTCGCTTTTTGAGTAGGTTTTAAGAAAGTTAAGTTTCTTATCGAGAAATGCGCTCAAAACGGTTTCGAGACAGTTTATCGGGAAATTTTGGTGTGCTGTGGTGCGTTGCGGAACGTAGCTGATATTTGGCTTTTTGTCATAAAAAATAACCTTTCCGCTGTCCTTTTTAATTATATTTAAAACCGCACTTAAAAATGTGGTTTTTCCTCCGCCGTTAGGGCCGATTATTGAAACGAAATCGCCTTTTTTTATTTCAACCGAAATGTCGTTTATCGCTTCAACACCGCTGTAAGAAACGGTTAGATTTTCAGTTTTTAAAGCTATCATTATTTCATCGCCTTTGATATGGCAGTTGCCATAGTTTTCATATTTTCAAGGTAATTTTCTGCAAGAGGGGAAAGAATTACAACCTGTCCACCGATTTCACTGGCAAAGGTTTCGGGCGATTTTTGGCTGTTTTCCTCGCTACAAAATATAGTGTCAATATTTTCCTCTTTTGCAAAGTCAATCATTTTTGCCAAATGCTTTGCGGTTATTTCCTTTCCGTGTTCTTCCAAAGCGTACATCGAAAGGGAATATTCATCTGCAAAATACGCAAAGGCAGGGTGATAAACTATAAATTTTCGGTTTTGTTTGTTTTTAAAAATTTCTATAATACAGGTATCGGTTTCTTCGAGATTTTTGATGTAATTTTCTGCATTTTTATCATACTTTTCGGCATTTTTACCGTCGAGCTTTATAATTTCAGTTTTGATAACTTCGACCATAATTTTCGCCCTTTTTATCGATAACCAGATATGCGGGTCGCGGTGCGAATGCTCACCTTCTGAAAGTTCGGGGTAGTGCTTTGCTACTTCTTTGTGAAGCTCGATGTTTTTTATATTTTGAGGTAATGTTGGTAAAATGCTGTTTTCTTCCATAGGCACACCGATTGAGAAGTAAATGTCGGCAAATTCCAAATCCTTTAAATCGGTAACGGAAGGCTCGTAGGTTTCGGGAGAAGCACCTGCGGGTAAAAGCGTGATAATATTGACATTATCACCACATACAGCCTTTACAAATTCTGCTTCTGGCGGAATTGATACCGCGACTGTAATTTTTCCGTTGTCAAAATTACTTTTTGTTTTGCAACCGATAAGGGAAGATATAATAAGTATAAAATTCAAAACTAAAGCTATTGATTTTTTCATAATTCCTCCGAATTTGCAAATAGTTTGCAAATTATATTTTATAATTATTATGGGTTTTTGTCAAGCAAAAATGCAAATAACTTGCAATTTTAGATTTTTTCTTGTATAATACAAAAAAGGCGGTGTTAAATGGTGGAAAAAAGAGTTTATAATACCAAGTCAAGAAACTGTATTTTGCAATATTTAAACGAAAATGCCGATAGAACAGTTTCGGCAAATGATATTATAGATTATTTAAAGCAAAAGGGAATTGAGGTCAATTTCACAACCGTTTATCGCTTTTTAAATCGGCTCACAAATGAACAAAAGGTGATTAAATTTACCGATAAGGATTCGCAAAAAGCGGTTTATCAGTTGGCAAAGAGTGAAAAATCCTGTCACGAGCATATTCATATTAAGTGTGTGGGTTGCGGCAAACTTCATCACCTTGACTGTAATTTTATGGATGAGCTGAAAACCCACTTAAATACTGAGCACGGTTTTGATTTGAAGTGCTCGGGAAGTGTTCTTTACGGTCTTTGTAAGTCCTGTAAAAAATAAATTTAAAAAAACTCAAAAAAAGGGTTGCATTTTAGTATGCTTTTGTGTATAATAATAAGGCAATAAGAAATGCAACTAAATATCGCGGAGTGGAGCAGTTGGTAGCTCGTCGGGCTCATAACCCGAAGGTCGTTGGTTCAAGTCCAGCCTCCGCAACCAGAAAAAACCTCTTTACGAAAGTAAATAGTTTTTTTCAATGATATCCGTTCCTCGTCGGAACGGGTGATATATCTTCGATATGATATCCACCTGCGGTGGATGATATATGCCTTTGGCATATGAAGGAACGGATATTATATCATATTTGCAACGCAAATATATCATACGACGCATGTCGTATATCATATCGCGTTAGCGATATATCACTAACTCTTGCCCCTACACCGCTTTTATGCTATAATACACTTAGGGCGGTGATTTTATGAAAAAGTTATCAATTGTTTTTTTGTGTTTGGCGATTATCTTTTCTTTAGTTGCTTGCTCAAATAATGTTGAGTTTACGGAAATCGAAAATAAAACCATTGTAGCAACCGACGGCACGGAATATACTTTTGTAGGTAACGAGGGTAGAGTTTGGTGCTTTGGAGAATGGGAGTTCATCGGTCACGTAAAGGGAGAGAAAAAGACCTTTGTTCATCTTACCAATAAGATAAAAACAGGTATGTATTCTGTTAATGATAGTCAAGATGTGTTAGTAAGATATTTTCCCGACAATGAGTTTTCCGCTGTGTATGTAAAGTCCGAATTGCTGAAAACGGAAGTCTCCCTTGATAATTGTATTAGATTTGAGTTTGTAAAAGGTTCTCTTTTTAATGATAAGATAACAACAATCTCAAACAAAGGAATTACTGAATGCGAACAGTTTCTTAACGAAATTAAAAGTGGACAAAAGGCTAAAGGTGCTGGACTGTATGATTTAGTAAAGCAACCTGACGGTACGTTGAAGAATTGTTATGTTTACGGGTATGTTTGTGGAGTTATACAGGAAGATATTAATATAGTTATTCCTTTGGAAGTAACGTCATTTGATGATAAAGCATATTCAATTAGAATTGATGATATAGAATATGTTTTGCCTCAAGAATGGATTGATAAATTGATGAACAAGTAATTCTGTAAAATCAGAATGAAAATCCGTTTAATTAAGAGAAAATCTTCGGTTTTCATCCAGTTCTTTTTCGGACACGAATGACAAAAAAT
>JAZUMI010000017.1:0-10857 GCA_045603505.1 Acutalibacteraceae bacterium | reverse complement strand
ATTTTACAAATTACGCTGTTAGTATCTGTAAATAGAAGGGGATTATACTTGCATAGTTCACGAAAATATGATATGTTTTTATTGGCAAGAAAAATTAATGAGGGGGATTTTTTATGAAAAAAGTATTAAAGTTATCCGTTTTAATGATTTTAGTAGTATCTATGACACTGTCTCTTGTTGCATGTGGCACAGGGGTAACCGAGAAAGCCGAGGCATCTGTTAACGGTATGTTCCAGGCATTCAAATCTCTTGATTTTGAAAAGGCTCAACAGTTTGTGAACTTAAACGAGCTCACTTTTGACAAGGACGAAGTCAACCTGGATGTAGAGGCAAAAACGTTTATGAAAGCTTTGTTTGGCAAGCTGGATTACGCTATTGTTTCTTCCGAAAAGGTTGATGACAATACAGTTCATGTGGTTGTAAAAATAACCGCCCTTGATATGAAGCCTGTTTTGGCAGATTTTATGGTTGCAGCTCTCCAATATGCTTTTGCCAATGCTTTTGCCGATCCTCAACCTACCGAAGAAGAAACCGCACAGAAAATGGAAGAATTACTTGTTGCAGCGGCAACCAAGGAAGGCTTAGCCACCGTTACCAACGAAGTTACTGTTAGGGTCGTAAATAAGGATAATGGTTGGAAAATAGCTCCTGATGACACCTTTACCAACGCTCTTTTTGGTGGCCTTAAAGAGGCTAGTGAGGCATTGAACGAATCTTTTGAATAATATAGGCGAGTTACATACTTAATAATCAAACAAGCGAGGTGAAATTTACCTCGCTTGTTCTTTATCTTTTCGAAAAACTATGTATCGCCATGCAAAATCGGTCAATTGGTGTCAATGTTGTCAGCAAGGGGTCGCCCTCCCTTATGCGGAGGGTGCGGCGAATTTCTTTTGGGATAACAATACGACCTAAATCGTCAATTCTACGAACTATTCCTGTTGCTTTCATATATAAAAACTCCTTTTCACTATTTAATGGTGTGGAGTTAGTATGTGGAATATTGCCATTATTATACTCATTTGACACGATTCTCAGGATTTCTTTAACGGTCTGTGCAAGTTCTTCCTCACGCCACATTCGGTTTATGGTGCATCCTAATTGTTTGATTTCAAAGTCACTTCGTCGGTTTTGAATTTGCTGTATCGGAACATCATACATTTCGGAAATAAATGAGTCAGAAGCTTTTTCAAAAAGTTTTTCTAATTGGCTTTTGCTCACCCGAAAGAAATCTGCCGGAAAATTAGAAATCGTTACATGATGAAAGCCCCGTTTTTTCAATTCATCTTTTATCCATTTTCCTTCTTTTCCTGAATAATCATAGTATTCTTCTTTATACATAGTCTATACCTGCCTTGATTTGTCCCTTCATAATAAAAACACAACTGAAAAATTCAAAATATAGTCACTTTTTAAAAAATTTTCAAATTATATTTTTCCACGTTAACAATTATATATGATTCATATCCCAATGTCATCGGCAAAGAATCGTCTTTTTATAGGCAAAACATAGGCACAAAATAGGCATACTTTAACAGATAAATACTCATTTTCAGAAAAGTGTAGAAAAAAGGCTATATTTGTGTTATAATTTTTTGTAAATATAAAAAAGAGGTGTTGTTATGCCCGCTGATATGATTGAACTTACTAATTGTTTGTCAACCATGAAAACAATATATCTTGATGATCCTGTGGCTTCTGTGCGTGGTTCTAATTTTATTTTTCCTTTGCATCGATATTGCATTAATCAATTGATTAATGCAATAAATCCAGACATGAACTTGCAATACATACCTCTTAGTGATATGGTATGCCCTCGTGGCAATCCGCATTATCCGAGAGTAAATATTGAAGCAAATGGCCTACAGTTGATGCAAGAAGCTACCTTGTTTGGATCACACAAAAACAAAGATGCAGATATCGTACTTTCACATTACGCTAATGGCCCCCAAATAATTATTGGTGTGCGTAGCCAAATGTCTTCTGTTGCTAAAAATCTTGAAAATTATTATGAAGGTATTATTGGCGAGTGTATTTCTCTTCATGACCGATTCCCGATGGCAACTATAGGATATGTTTATCTCTTGCCGACAGAACCTATTAAACCAGGGCTTAGAGAAGAGGTAAAACTTGATAAGGCAGAGCACTTATTTGAAAAAATCACCGGAAGAAAAGATTGGCGTGATGCTCATGATAAGTATGAACATTTTGCTTTTCTAAAAGTTGATTTTACAAAAGATCCACCCGAAGTCCTTGATACACAACCAGCCTTGCAAATCCAAACATTCTTTGATAAATTGATTGCAACTCATAATGATCGTAATATTTTCAATCCTATAATTACACGATAGTGTTAAACCCCTGATTCGCATTTGAATCAGGGGTTTAATTATTTATTTACACTCTTATTACGACGGATATCTGGTTTTCTCCAAAATCGCAGATGTGAAACCGCAGAACGAATCAGATGAATTTGTGGGTCAGACAATCCTATAATATTTTTTAATACTAATTCATCGCCCAGTTCATAGGCTGCCTGTATTCCTTTTGTTTTAATACATTCATCTATTTTAGAAAAAATTTCAGTTACATCTTGATCTGTTGTAATATTAGCTGTTTCTAATTTGTCAGTTTCGCCAGGTATAAGAACTAAAACACCACCACCCAAAGAATGAACATTTAATTCTATCGATAACAGCGTAAGACTATTATACCACATACATACCAAATGTTCTGCAGAAATATCAGACACTCTACGTCCTGCAAGAAGGCTATTCGATACAACGTAATTACCGCCATTAACGATTAGCTTTGGCGTATCACCAAAGACTGTTAATATTAAATCGGGAATATCTGTGCATGGCGTAGTATACCAAGGGCTTCTCTGTTGACACTTGTATCTTAGATTTACGCCCTTTTCGACTCCATGTTTTATATATTTCTTGTCTGCTTTTGTTATTTCTTTGGGTAGATATAATTGACTGCTACACTGCCCAGTAGTAACAACCGCTCCAACGCCCGTTCCTCCATTAATCTCTTTCGCGTTACTAATACAAGGAACCAAATTGCTTGCTGGCAAGTTGAAGCTTTGTCGGATATCTTTTGTTGGATGGAAATATTCTTTATCTGCACAAACATACCCTATGTTAAATTTGCAATTGTTGATTAGTGGTACAACATTATTATTGTTGCGTATTTCTTGTAGCAAATTTCGCTGTTCATTGCTTAACAAAGCAAGAACAAAGGGTTTTTTCCCATGAGTAATATCCGATATTGCTATTTGTGTTTGAACAGATACTCCTCCGCTTAGCATAGAGTCTGCACTGTCATATATTAAGTATTCTACTGAATTTGTATTTCCGCCCTTATTATCAGCAAGCAAAATAATAGTTTCTACATCAACATCCGGGAAAAAATCTTCATGTATTCTAATGATTTTTAAACTCCCAAAATTATTACTTAAATAATTCCACAAAGGGAAAGCATACTTAACATATGTAAGTTCAAAAGGCAAAACAAACGCCAATCGTCCTCCATTAGAGAGCATTGTTGTTCCGTGAATAATAAACGGCATCCATAAACTGCCACTTGTGAGCATTTTAATCTTATTTTTTGCAGAGCAGTCTATAGCAGTTGCTCGATCTTTTTCATCTAGATTGCGCAAGCTTACGTATGGAGGGTTGCCCACAATAGCCGAAAATTTTTTATCTGTTTGATAGGTTAAATAATCTTGACAAGCACCGTTGATAAAATCAGGTGCAGTATCCATATATTTATCATAGACTGTAGGCTGTAATTCAACTCCTAAAATATCCGGATTATTATTTCCTAATTGGTTATATCGTGCAAGAGCAGCATCAATAAAGACTCCGTCTCCAAATGATGGCTCTAAAATCGAATCATTAAAATTTTGTATTGCCCAATTAACCATATACTGTGCTATTCTTTTTGATGTATAGTATGAACCTGTTAGTCTGTTATTGTCCATAGCCAATCTCCTTAAATCATCTTAAAATGGGAAAATTATTTATCAATAGTTTTGGTTGCCTTTATGTATTGTCTTATCCAGGCACCAATTTCAACGGAAGCAGTTTTTCCTTCGCTTGAAATAAGTTCCATAAATTCTGCTTTAATATTCGGCTCAAGGACAATCTCAATTTTAGCTGTCTTTTTTCTACCGGCAGGGCGTCCACCACGAGATTTAGTGGATTCCATTTGTTTCCCTCCAATTCTTACCATGATTTTATATGAATTATATCATATTTTTATCATGATGTAAACTATTTATTTGAATTTTATAGTAAATTTAATTGTTCTTTGTTTTTGATAAATAAAAGACCGGATGAGCACCGACGCTCACCCGGCCTTTTTTCATTTATACGAAAGTTCTCTCTTGTTATGTAAAAACCGCCGAAAACCTATTTTGACACCCTTGTGTTCAATAGGGCAAACTAGTGAAAACCCTAGTGTTTATGCGGATTTCAGGCGGTTTGCCCTATTATAACACAAGCCTCAATTCTTCTCACAATTCCTGTTGCTTTCATAATTATATAAAATCTCCTTGCTTTACAAATTTGTACTGTTAGTATCTGTAAAACAAGGAGATTTATACTGAGCATTTAAATTGTATTTTTACAATAATTCAATTTTGCTTTGGTATTCTGAGAAGTGCTGCGCGCTATTTTCTTCGCTGATAAGATAGTCAACATCGCCAAGTTCACATTGCTTAAAAGGGGCATGCATGCCAAATTTGGAACTGTCACACAAAAGAACCTTTTTTTGTGCATTTTTGAGCATTGCATTTCTGACCACTATTTCCTCTCTCGAGCAATCGGCAACAATCCCGTCATCAGCAATGGCTTTTACAGAAAAAAGCATAATATCTGCAAACACATTTTCAAATGTTTTTTGTGCATCGCCACCAATCAGGCAGTTTCTGTTCTCATCACTCAAAAATCCACCAGAGGATATAAGCTTAATCCCTGAATTTGAAAGTAGCATCATAATCTCTATATTATTTGTTACCACTGTAAGAGAATTTCGGTTTATAAGCTCATTGGCCAGATAAAACGCAGTTGAGGATTGATCAAGAAAAATAATATTACCATCCTTTATAAGAGCTGCTGCTTTTTTAGCGATTTCTCTTTTGGCAGCAATATTTTGACGGGTGCGATGATTAAAGGTTACGATATTTGAATGGTTTGTCATAAGTGAAGCTCCGCCATAGTTTCTCTTAACAAGTCCCCGCTTCTCTAAAGCTTTCAAATCTCTGCGAATGCTTGATTCACTGGCAAACAAAGTGTCGCAAAGTTGTTTGACTGAGACAAAACCATTAGTGGTTTTTAGTATGCTCATTATTTCTTGTTCGCGTTCTTTATTAAACATTTTTATCCCTCATTCTGACTGATTTTGACCAATTTTCAAGTTTATGGCATATATTTTTCATTTTTTAGTCAATTTTTGAATAATTGTTGATTTGTTTTGACAGGTACAGTATAACTTAAATATACTATTTTGTAAAGGAGAATTTATTTTGGATATAAATAAAATGCTTAGCGGTGTTCCATGCTCTTGTGGGAAAGTACACACTTGCGACATTAATTATGTATATATTGAAAAGGGCGCAATTTTTTATTTAAAAGAGATTTGCGAAAAATGTAAAAATGTTTTAATAGTAGCCGATGAAAATACTTTTAATGCAGCAGGCGAGAAAACCGTTGCCGTTTTAAGTGATAAGCAAATTAAAAAGGTTATTTTTACAGGCAGAAATGTTTTAGTACCTGATGAGGATGCTATCAATACTGTTGCCGAAAACTTAAAAGATATTGATATGATTGTGGGTATTGGCTCGGGCGTAATTCAGGATTTATGCAAATATGTTTCATTCTTTAATAATATTCCTTATCTTGTGGTAGCAACCGCACCATCTATGGATGGTTATGCATCTGATGGTGCGGCTATGATTACCGGCGGTATGAAGGTTACATATAAAGCGGGTCTGCCGAGGGCTATTATTGCTGATACCGATGTTCTCTGCAACGCTCCTATTGATATGATAAAGGCAGGTTACGGTGATATAATAGGTAAATTTTCGGCTCTAAATGATTGGAAATTAAGCAAGTGTGTAAACGATGAGTATTTCTGTGATTATATCTATAATTTAACCCTTGAGCAGATTGACAGAACGCTAAAACTTGCAGATGGTATTTTGGAAAGAAATGAAGAAAGCATAAAAACTCTTATGGAAGCCCTTGTAATTATTGGTATTTTAATGAGTTTTGCCGGTTCTTCAAGACCAGCTTCGGGAAGTGAACATCATTTGTCGCACTTCTTTGAAATAACGGGAATTATTGATAATACCGAATATTTCCCTCACGGTATAGATGTGGCATATTCAACTGTTATTACCGCCGAGATAAGAGAAAAGATATTATCGAACAAATTCCCCTCAAAGATATTTAGAGATACAAGAGAAATATATGAAAGCAAAATAAAATCCGTGTATAAACAGGTAGCAGACGGTTGTATAGAACTTCAGGATAAGGTTGGCAATTATGCTAACGACAGAATAAATGTTTATCTTGAAAAAGAAACCGAGATAAGAAAAATTTTAGAAGAAATGCCTGCGAGTGAGGATATTTCTGATATGCTCAGCTTTGTTGGTCTTGATGTTAAAGAGTTCTATTCGCTCTATGGCAAGGAAAAGATAGAAAAAGCCATACTTTATGCAAAGGATTTAAAGGACAGATATACTGTTCTTTGGATTAACTATGATTTTTACGGGGATGCAAAAAATGTATAAGAATATAAAAGTTATTGCAATGGATCTTGACGGCACATTAACGCAGCATAAAACACATTTAAGCGCTGAACACAGAGCAGTTCTTACAGAACTTTCAAAAAAATACAAACTGCTTATGGTGGGTGCTGGTCAAGTTATGCGAATTTTCAATCAGTTAGAAAAGTTTCCCATTGATATTATCGGTAACTACGGTATGCAATATGGAAAATATAACAGCGAAACAGGCGAGATAGATATTGTAAAAGATATTGTTGCCAACTGTGATAAACAACTTGTAGCCGAAAAAATAAAATATCTTCGAAACAAATACGGATTCTTGGAGTATGCAGGTGAATCAGTTGAATATCATCCGTCGGGATGTGTTACATTCCCGATTATAGGAACAAAGGCAAAACAAGCAGATAAATTATCCTTTGACCCTGATAGAAAAAAACGCAGAGAAATATATGATGATGTAGTAAACACATTTAGTGATTATTGTGTTTTTGTTGGCGGCTCTTCTTCCTTCGATATGGCACCAAAGCCTTATAATAAGTATTATGCCCTTGATTTGTATTGTAAAGAAAACGGATTAGAACATAACGAAGTAGTATATATCGGCGATGATTACGGACTAGGCGGAAATGATGAATCGGTTTATAAGTCAGATTTTAATTACATTACCATAGATAACTACTTAGATTTTCCCGAAAAAGTTGCCGCATTGTTAAAATAATGTACACATCAAAAGCGAGGTGAAATTCACCCCGCTTTTGCTATGTATTGGTTAAAATATGCTGTTTTTGTCAAAAATTTTCTTCAAAAACCGCCCGAAAACCCAGTATTTATAAGGGTTTATCGCACTTTTGTGTTATTATAACACGAGCCTCCACACGACGAACAATGCCAGTTGCACCCCAAGGACACTTCCTTCGGGCGCTTTCATATTTCTATCTCCTTTACAGATGTTGGAATACGGATTCCCTCGGGCGCAAGCACCCTCGGAATGACGTGGAAGTACGGTAGCCACTGCGACTACCGACTACCACCGTCATTGCGAGCCAGTGCGCTTAAGTGGCGTGGCAATCCGTTCCCCTACAATCATTTTACAAATTACGCTGTTGGTGTCTGTGAGTGGGTGGAGATCATACCGGCTTTTTGTTCACAGTTTGTTAATTCTATTTGACATCACAACTGCGTTATTATATAATGAAATTGACCAATAAAAACAAAAAGGAGTGTCATTTATGGATTTCAGCACTGTCGGTTTTGTGCTCTTTTTGGGCACCATCGCAACCATCGTTTTCACCGTTTTGGCCTACATCTTCATCATTCCCGCAAAGAAAAGAGCAGGCTTGAATCCGTTAGGGCAGTTCCTGCACGATGTTTTCAATTTCAAGTTCCTGATCATCGAGAAGGTCCTGCAGTTTTTCTATGTTTTGGCTACCATCGCCTGTGTCTGCTATGGCCTGTTTATGATCTTCGGCATCAATGTGTACCATTCTTACTATTCTGATAAGACTTACACCAACTGGTACGGCATCTATGGCATTCTGATCGCTATCCTCGGCCCCATTGCCATTCGTTTGACTTACGAATTGATTATGATGGGTCTGCTGCTGGTGAAGAACGTTATGCAGATCAACAAGAAGCTCAAGGGCCAGGAAGAAGCAGAGGAATACAAGGCCCCCTCCTTTAAGGAGCTGGCTAACAAGGAAAACTTCAGCTTCATCACCAATAAGATCAAGAAGCCCGAAGAAAAAGAAAAAGAAGAAGAATAATTACATAAACGAAGAGCAGTTCAAATGAACTGCTCCGCGTTTTTTATTTTCCGCAGGGATGCCCGCGGGCCGTCAGTCTTCCAACAGCTGCATGCATTTTGCCAGCATACGCATCACGTGGAAGGGGCCTTTATAGGTGTGGCCCTTGCAGGCGGGCTCTGTAGGCAAGCCATCCCGGCGCAAATAGCCGAACCACTCACCGTACTCTCTATCCGAGAAATGGGCAAAGGCATATTCGCTGACCTGCTTGAAAATATTCAAGTACTTCTCATCGTCAGTAACCCGATACAGCATCAGCGACGCGATCATCGTTTCGTTGTGGGGCCACCAGAGCTTCATATCGTGCTCATAGGCTTCCACAGGCAGGCCCAAAATATCCTTGAAGTACAAAATACCGCCGTATTCCTTGTCCCAGCCCAAAGCGAAGGCATCATCAAACATCTGGGCGGCAAAGGCTTTCAGATCGTCATCCTGTCTGCGCACCGCTTCTTCCAGCAAAAACCAGGCGCATTCAATATCGTGGCCGGGGTTGATCACTCTGCAGGGGGCAGAATTTAAGATAACGCTGTTATCCTCTGCGCTGATATTTTCAAAGGTCGCGTGGTATTCCGGCTTGTAAAAGCACCGGATATCCTGAATAAGGCCTGTGATGATGTCATTGTAATAAGAAAACCTCTCCCCATCTGCTTCCCGCATAATAGCGGCCACATTCATCAGAATCATCGGATTGGCAAGGGTCTTCAGATTGCGGGTTTCCGCATAGCTTTTGGGTGTGATCTTATAAGGGTCGGTTGTCGGGTCTTTGTACATCCCATACACAAAGTCAAAATACTTTTTAGCTGTTTCCAGATATGCGCTATCCTTGGTGGCCATATAGTATTCCGCATTTGCCATAATATAAAAGGTTTCAGAAAACCAATAGCGGCGTTTCCGCAGGGGGCGGCCGTCCCGGGTGACCGTAAAAAACATACGGCCGTCGCTGTCGATACAATGCCTTGTTGCAAAGTCGATACAGCTTTTGGCAAAGGTCAGGTACTCCTGCTTTTTCTCGATATGGTTATAGATGTAGGAGAACATCCAGCCTGCGCGGCCCTGCATCCAAACGCTTTTATCATCCGAATAAACCTTACCCGTGCGGTCAAGGCAGTTGATAATGCCGCCGTATTCTCTATCCTGGGCATTCTCCAGCCAAAAGGGGATGCAGGACTCCAGCAACTCGCTTTTGAACTTGTTATAAAACTCTTTCATAGCGACCACCTCAGATATTGGAGAAATTCACGCAGGGATATTTGGCTACCTGCTCTACCATTTCCATGGCATCACCGTCAGGGGACCAAAGCATTTCCGCATAAAGGGCCACCGGGAATGCGATCTGATTTCCCAGCATTGCGTCCTCCACAAGACCCTGCACAACGGTATCTTCCTTGCCGAATTGGGCAACGGTGGCTATGATCTTGCGGGCATATTCCGCATTTTTGATCCAGCCGGCTTGCTGCAGCCTCCAGATCCGGTCTTTCTTCAGCTGCCGCTGCTTAATATAGCTGCTTGTTCTTTCGCCCAGGATATAGGGCGCAGAAAAATGCTCAAAGGTGGCCCAGTCCAGGTTCAGCATACCCTTTAACACCGCGCCCCATTTTTCATCCTCGCCCCGCAGCTGCAGGGTCTGCTCGGTAATGGCAACGGTTTCGTCAAAATCCGCCACCTGGTCTGCCAAATAGTTATAGGGGAAGCTGCCGCAATCCTCCCAAACAATATGGATCCGCTTGTCCACATTTTTGATATGCTCCAATTTTTCCCGCACAGAGGTCGCGTGCAGGCCAAACTGAATTTGCAGGCCGGGATACTTCTCAAACAGGCTTGCCGCCACATCGTTGACAAGCTCCGTGACGATTTGGGCAATGGGCTTTCCGTCGATTTCCGTCACGCTGTGCTCGGTAAAGGTCTGGAAATAGATGCCGTCTGCGCCGGTTTGGCTATACTCTTTTTCGTAGGTGTGCAAGACCCGTTCCTTGATTTCCTCGACGAACTGGTCATTGTAGCGTTCGAGAACATTTTTACAATTGCCGGTATCCCAGCCCCAGGCAAAGCCCCAGATCACCTTGATATTCAGGCTGTGGGCATATTCCACCACATCCTTTGCATTCAGCGGCGCCACGTCATTCCAAATGACGATCTCATTCAGCCGCAGCGTTGCCATATTTTCCAAAAACTTCCGGTAATCGTAGATCACGTGGCCCCAGGTCCAGATGGCCCGCCGCTTGATCACAGGCGCAGAAGTAATTTGCCAGGGATTCA
>JAZUMI010000016.1:0-10984 GCA_045603505.1 Acutalibacteraceae bacterium | reverse complement strand
GCAAGGAATAGCACAAAAAGAAGAATTACATTAAGTGTTAGCGCAAATCCCGAATGGAAAAATACCGTTTTTGCCATTGAGATAAATGCCGAGCCGATAAGACCGACAACGGCAGGCTTTAACCCTGACATTGCACCATCTACCAATTTATTTTCCTTAAACTTTTCAAATAGCCTTGCAATTATAAGAATTATCATAAAGGAGGGATGCACAACGCCGAGTGTTGCCGAAGCAGCCCCTAATATACCGCCTAAACTTCCATGCTCTGTGCCCATAACATTACCGATATATGTGGCAATATTTATTGCAAAGGGACCGGGAGTTGATTCGCTCACCGCAATAAAGTTTATTAACTGTTCTTCTGACAGCCAAGCATTTGAGAGCACTTCCTCTTGAATTAGCGGAAGCATAGCATAACCGCCGCCAAAGGTAAAAAGTCCTATTTTAAAGAAGGTTAAAAAAAGCTTTATAAAAATCATTCTTTACCCTCCTTTTTCGCAAGAAGGCTTGTTGCAATTCCAAAAAGAGCGCAACCGATGATTACGAATATCACATTTATATCGGTGAAGGCGGCAAGAATAAAGCTTAAAATCATAACGATATATGCCGCAATATTCTTCTTAACCTTTTTAAACATTGTTATAATAGCCTTGATAAGAAGAGCAAGAACACCGGCTCTAATACCGTTAAAGGCATATTTTACTGCCTTTATATCTTGAAATTCGGCTAACACAAAGGATATTGCAAGAATTATAATAAACGATGGGAGCACAACACCAAGTGTTGCAAAAAATGAGCCCCAAAATCCGCAAACCTTAAAACCCACAAAGGTTGCCGAATTTATCGCAATAGGACCGGGGGTTGACTCGGCTATTGCAATAACCTCTAAAATATCCTCATCGCTTATCCATTTGTTTGTTTCAACCGTTTCTCGCTGAATAAGGGGAATCATAGCGTATCCACCACCAAAGGTAAATGCGCCTATTTTAAAGAAGGTTATAAAAAGTTTTAAACAAAGTAAAAATTTTTGCTTCATTTTCTTCTCCTAAAATCTTGTTGCAAAGCCACATTTTTTACATAGTTCTTCGCTCGGCTTTCTATTCGAAAAGCCGCATCTCATATCTTCCGCTCTTTTCGAGCTTAAAATATCGTTGATATTATCTTCAAAGATATTTCCAAGATTTATTATACCATCACTGTCAAGACAACAAGGCACAACAGTACCATTAGATAGTATACCGAACTGGTCTTTTAGCCCATAACAGTATATATTATTTGTTATTTCCTTTGCATTTATATCGGGCCAAGAAAATCTTTCGCCAAATTCGAGATAAAATTTATCGGCAATTTTTAAGCCTTTGCTTACCTCCTCAATTCCGCTGAATTTTTCTTTTAAAAGGCGCAAAACAGTTTCGTTTTTACCCCCATCAAACCCTTTGTTCCAAAGGCGCAATACTGTTAATATTCCATTCTCCGAACTTTCTTTGCAAAAGGAAATACAAGTGTTCACATAATCGAAAAAATCGCTTGTTTCTTCCCCCTCAAAGCTATGAAGCGAAACGCTTATTTTATACGGCTTTGCACAAATCAACATTTCTCCCTTTTCGGCAAGTAAACTTCCGTTAGTGGTAATTGATGGCTTAAAGCCTTTTTGCTTTGCAATGAGTAAAAAGGCTTCAATTTGTGGGTGAAGAAGCGGCTCGCCCATTAAATGAAAATAGACATACTCTGTTACCCCCTTAATTTTATCAAGAACAAGGCAGAATTCATTCTCATTCATAAATTTAGGGGCTCTTTTCGTTCCCTTGCAAAAGGAACACGCCTTATTGCAAACATTAGTTATTTCAACATAAACCTTTTTATACATATCTCACCAAAAAAGGTCGGCAAAGCCGACCTTTTAATTTTTTCTAATATTAGTAAGCAACGCCCTGAGCTATCATAGCATCGGCAACCTTTTCAAAGCCTGCAATGTTTGCACCTGCAATAAGGTCACCCTCCATACCGTACTTCTTGGCAGCTTCCCAAGAATTCTTATAGATATTAGTCATAATCTGATGGAGTTTAGCATCAACCTCTTCAGCGGTCCAGCTGTAACGCATTGAGTTTTGGCTCATTTCAAGACCCGAAACTGCAACACCGCCTGCATTAACTGCCTTTGAAGGAGCGATAACAACGCCGTTTGCCTTAAGAAGTGCAACTGCCTCATCAGTTGTCGGCATGTTAGCAACCTCTACATAGTATTTAACACCGTTAGCAACGATATTTTTAGCATCTTCAAGACCAACCTCGTTCTGAGTTGCGCAAGGCATGATAACATCAACCTTTTGCTCCCAAGGACGCTTGCCCTCAAAATAAGGAACGCCGAACTTATCAGCATACTCCTTAACCTTATCTCTGCCCGATGCTCTCATCTCAAGCATAAAGTTAATCTTTTCTTCGGTTGCAACACCGTCTTCATCATATATGTAACCGTCAGGACCGGAAATGGTAACAACCTTACCGCCAAGCTCGGTAATCTTCTTAACAGTACCCCAAGCAACATTACCGAAGCCTGATACTGCAAAGGTCTTACCCTTGATATCCTCGCCAAAGGTCTTAAGCATTTCAACTGCATAGTAAACAGCACCGAAACCTGTTGCTTCAGGACGGATGAGTGAACCGCCGTAAGAAATACCCTTACCGGTGAGAACACCTGTGAACTCGTTGCGGAGACGCTTATACTGACCATAGAGATAGCCAACCTCACGAGCACCAACACCGATATCACCTGCAGGAACGTCAGTATCAGCACCGATGTGCTTTGAAAGCTCGGTCATAAAGCTCTGGCAGAAACGCATAATTTCGCCATCGGACTTACCTCTTGGGTCAAAGTCCGAACCACCCTTACCGCCGCCCATGGGGAGACCTGTAAGACTGTTCTTAAAGGTTTGTTCGAAACCGAGGAACTTGATAACCGATGCATTAACTGACGGATGGAAACGAAGACCGCCCTTGTATGGACCGATTGCCGAGTTGAACTGAACTCTGTAACCACGGTTAACCTGAACGTTACCATTATCATCAACCCAAGAAACTCTGAAAGAAATCATTCTCTCAGGCTCTACCATACGCTCGATAACACCATTTTTCTCAAATTTAGCATCCTGCATAACAACAGGCTCTAAAGATTCAAGAACATCACGAACTGCTTGCAAGAACTCGTTTTCACCGGGGTTTCTTGCTTCAACGCTCGCATAAACCTTTTGTAAATACTCTGATTTAAACATATATATTTCCTCCTAATATAATATATACAAAATAATATATAAAAAGTTTACTACTAAAATTATAGTGAGTCAATAAAAAATTTCAAAATTCGGCAATTTTTTTAAAAATTTAGGCTATCTTTACAACCATTTGCACTTTTTATAAATATATGTTAATATATATTAAATCGTTAGGGGGTTAATGATGAAGATAGGAAATTTAGAAATTTCGGGTTTTGCGGCTCTCGCCCCTATGGCAGGAGTTGCCGATAGAGCTATGCGCGAGATATGCCGAAAGCACGGTGCCGCTTTCACAGTTGGCGAACTCACAAGCGCAAAAGGTGTGAGCCTAGGCGATAAAAAATCTGAGACTCTTTTAACCATTGGTGAAAATGAAAGACCGAGTGCTTCCCAGCTTTTTGGCTCGGACCCCGAAGTGCTTGCCGAGGCGGCAAAGGTAGGTCTAAAATTCTCGCCCGATTTCATAGATATAAATATGGGTTGTCCAGCTCCTAAGGTTGCAGGTAACGGTGGCGGAAGCGCACTTATGAAGAACCCTCCCCTTGCCGAGCAAATTGTAAGGGCGGTTGTAGGCGCTGTTGATATTCCCGTAACGGTTAAATTCAGAACCGGATGGGATGAAGAAAATATAAACGCGGTTGAACTTGCAAAACGCTGCGAGGCGGCGGGTGCTTCAGCGATTACTGTTCACGGAAGAACGAGAAAGCAAATGTACGCCCCCGGTATTGACTATAAAACCATAGCCGAGGTTAAGAAGGCAGTTAAAATCCCCGTTATCGCAAACGGAGATATTTGCGATGGCGAAAGTGCTAAATATATGTATGACATAACGGGGTGCGATTTCGTTATGGTGGGCAGAGGAGCGCAAGGAAACCCCTTTGTTTTCGAAGAGATAAACGCTTTTCTCTCGGGCAGGGCTTACACTCCGCCCACGCTTGAAAAACGCTTCGAGGTAATGAGGGAGCAAATTGCTTTGATGCATAAATATAAGGACCCGCATAATGCAATTTTAGAGTCAAGAAAGCATACTGCGTGGTATATGAGGGGACTTCACGGTGCCGCCGAGCTTCGAAGAATGTGCGGAACGATATCTTCTCTTTCCGATATTGATAAAATTTGCGAAAAAGCACTTGAAGAGAACATATAATTGTGATAAAATTTATTAGTAAAATTTTGAATTTAGAGGGTATATAATATGTCAGGACATTCCAAATGGAACAACATTAAAAGAAAAAAGGAAAAAACCGATGCCGCAAAGGCTAAAATCTTTACCAAGGTTGGCAGAGAAATTGCAGTTATCGTTAAAATGGGTGGCGCAAACCCAAATGAGAACAGCAAGTTAAAGGATGCTATTGCCAAGGCAAAGGCGGCTAATGTTCCTAATGATAATATTGAAAGAATTATCAAAAAGGCCGCAGGTGACGGTGAGGCTAATAACTACGAAGAGTTAATTTATGAGGGTTACGGGCCAAACGGTGTTGCAGTTGTTGTTGAAACTCTTACCGATAACCGCAACCGCACTGCAGGTGAAATGCGTCACTACTTCGATAAGTGCGGCGGCAACCTCGGTCAGTCAGGCTCGGTTATGTTTATGTTTGACCGCAAAGGTATTATAGACATCGAGGCCGAGGGCAAGGACGAGGATATAGTTATGGAGGCCGCTCTCGAAGCAGGTGCTGAAGACTTCACCTTTGACGGAGATGTTTTCGAAATAGTTACAGCTCCTAATGATTTAGGTGCGGTTCGTGATGCACTTGAGGAAAAAGGATATGAATTCCTTGTTGCCGAGGTGCAGTATGTTCCCCAAACTATGACTGCTATTGATGATGAAGAATCGATTACTAAAATGGAAAAGCTTATTGATATGCTTGAAGAGAACGATGATGTTCAAAACATTTGGCATAACTGGGAAATGCCCGAGGAATAAAGATGCTTTTTAGTTTTGCTTTTTTCTTCAACAGTATATTTTTAGGTGTTGGACTTGCAATGGATGCCTTTTCGGTTTCCCTTGCTAATGGACTGAATGCTCCCTGCATTAAATTTAAAAAAATGTCTTTAATCGCAGCAACATTTGCCCTCTTCCAATTCCTTATGCCGATGATTGGTTGGTTTTGTGTTCATAACATTGCTCACTACTTCTCCGCCTTTCAAAAATTTATCCCTTGGATAGCGCTTATACTTCTTGCATTTATTGGAAGTAATATGTTAGTTGAGGGGCTTAAAAATAAAGAATGTGAATGCAACGAGCAAACAAAGGCATTAACCTTTGGCGCCCTCATAGTTCAAGGCATTGCCACCTCTATTGATGCGCTTTCGGTTGGCTTTACCATTTCGGATTACAATACCATAATGGCGATTGTTTCCTGCCTTATAATCGGAATTGTTACCTTCTTTATTTGCCTTGGTGGAATAGCGCTCGGCAAGAAATTTGGAACGAAGCTTTCGGGTAAAGCTTCCATTTTAGGCGGCGTAATCTTAATACTTATCGGCATAGAAATTTTCTTAACAGGTGTTATAGGATAAAACAAAATGTCACAAGGAAAATCCTTGTGACATTTTTTTATTTCTTTATTTTTTTAGGGCAATGCTCGGCTATCGGGCATTTTTCACAATATGCTTTTCTCGCTGTGCAAATATCCCTGCCAAAAAGAACTGCTCTATGGCAAAAATCGTTTGATTTATCGGCGGGTAATATCTTTCGCATTTGCATTTCAACTTTCAGTGGGTCGGTTGTATCAACAAACCCAAGTCTATTAGAAAGCCTTATAAAATGAGTATCGGCAACAACTGCCGCTTTTTTATAAATATCTCCGCAAACCAAGTTTGCAGTTTTTCGCCCAACTCCTGGAAGACGCGTTAATTCCTCTATGGTATCAGGAACTATGCCGCCATATTCCTCTGTTAGCATCTTGCCTATTCCTACTAAATCCTTTGCCTTTGTTTTATAAAGGCCGCAGGTTTTAATAAGCTCTTCAACCTCGCCTATTTCGGCTTCACCCATACTTTTAGCATCGGGGAATCGTTCAAATAGGGCGGGTGTTACGATGTTCACCCTCGCATCAGTGCACTGCGCCGAAAGGCGCGTTGCAATAAGCAGCTGAAAGGCATCACTATACGAAAGCGAGCAAATCGCATCGGGATATAAATTTTCAAGGCACTCTATTGCAAAGAGTGCTAATTCTTTTTTACGCATTGGCATCAACCAACTTTAAGTCGCCATTCTTTATAAGGCCTAATTTTCTCATAGCTTCGGCTATGCCGAGAGAAACAATAGCAGGGGCGATAAAGTGCATAATGGCAATTTCGAGAAGTGCAATGCCTGACGACATACCGCCCGCAGTCATACTCTCAAAAGCGGCAAACTGACCAACAAGACCAGCAGAACCCATACCCGAGCCTACTGGACTGCTAACCATCTTTAACACCGCCGAGGCGATAGGACCTAAAATTGCGCTTGAAAGGATAGCGGGTAACCAAACAATCGGCTTTCGCACGATATTCGGCATTTGAATCATAGAGGTTCCAACGCCCTGCGCGATAAGGCCACCGACCTTATTTTCTCTATAACTTATAACCGCAAAGCCTACCATATTGCAACAACAACCGATTGTTGCTGCACCTGCGGCAAGACCTGTTAATCCCATAGAAATACCGATTGCGGCGGAAGAAATCGGAAGAGTGAGAAGAATTCCCATAACAACCGAAACTATCATACCTCCGATAATAGGACTGTTTTCAACATTTATATTAACAAGGGCGCCTATCCACTTCATAGCATAAGAAATGTATGGTCCTACAAAGTAACCTGCCGCCGCACCTGTTAAGATACAAGCAAGGGGGGTTACAAGAATTTCAACCTTTGTTTTACCTGATACAAGCGCACCAATTTCAATTGCAACATAAGCCGCAATAAACGCGCCAAGTGGTTCACCGGGGGCACCTACTGCAAAGCTTTCTACCGAAACATTTGGGAAAGCACCGATAAGACCCGCAACCGCCGCCGAAACGGTTGTTAGCGGCGAAGATTTCAGTTTACAAGCAACGCCCACGCCGATACCTGCACCCGTTAGAGTTTTAGCAACGCTTCCCATAGCATTCAGGTAAATTGCAATCTGATTATCTCCTACAAACTTTGCAATCTGGCATATAATCGTTCCGATAATAAGTGTTGAAAACAAACCATAGGCCATACCCGAAAGTCCATCAATAAACAAACGATTAAAATATTTTTTCATTTTTAGTCCTTTCCTTTCAAAGTCACTTTACTTTTATTTTGATTTATTATACAATGTTTTTAAAGCATTAGCAAGTATAACTAATAATGTTTTGCAAATAATTATTTTAAAAAGATATGGGTGATTATTATGAAGACAATTGCTTTTTTTGATACCAAACCTTACGATAGGGAAAGTTTTTCAAAGTTTGCAAACGAAGATTTTAACATTCGTTTTTTTGAAAACAAACTTAATGCAGATACAGTTTCAATGGCGGCTTGTTGTGACGGCGTTTGCGCTTTTGTAAACGATAATATTGATAAATCCGTTATTGATAAGCTTGAAGAATACGGTGTGGGTGTTGTAGCACTTCGTTGTGCAGGTTATAACAATGTTGACCTAAAGTACGCTAACGGAAAAATTAAAATCTTGCGTGTTCCCGCATATTCACCCTATGCGGTTGCCGAGCATACCATGGGTCTTATTTTAACCCTTAATCGCAAACTCCACCGCTCGTATATCAGAACACGTGACCATAACTTCTCACTCGAGGGACTTACTGGATTTGACCTTAAGGACAAAACAGTAGGAATTATAGGAACCGGTAAAATCGGCTTAGTTTTTGCCGATATATGCAACGGATTTGGAATGAAGATTTTAGGGTTCGACCCTTATGAAAATGAAAATTTTAAGGGCGAATACGTGGACCTTGATACGCTTCTTGCTGACAGTGATATTATATCCCTTCACTGTCCGCTAACCAAGGAAAACACCCACCTAATAAACCGCGAAACGATAGAAAAAATGAAAAAGGGTGTTTATATCATAAACACCTCCAGAGGTCGACTCGTTAGCACCGAGGCTCTTATTGAGGGTATTAAAACAGGCAAGGTTGGTGCTGCAGGTCTTGATGTGTATGAAGAGGAAACTACTCTCTTCTTTGAAGATTTTTCCGAAGAAGTTTTGCTTGATGATAAACTATCCACTCTCATTTCAATGCCAAATGTAATCGTTACCTCCCACCAAGCATTTTTAACACGTGAGGCCCTTGATGCAATAGCAAAAACAACACTACAAAATATAGAAGATTATTTCCAAGGTAAAGAACTTGTAAATGAAGTAGTTGTCAATCGATAAAAATTGTGGTATAATCATTTTCGAAAGAAGGTTGATTATGACTAAAATTTATCTTATCCGTCACTGCGAGGCAGACGGTAATCACCGCCGAGTTTTTCAGGGACACATAAATACAGACATTACCGAACTTGGCGCAAAGCAACTTGATATTTTAGCCGAGCGTTTTCGTGATATTTACGTTGATAAAATATATTCAAGCCCACTTATCCGTGCTATGAAAACTGCCGAGGCAGCAGTAAGAGGAAGAGGTATCGAAATTATACCCTTTGATGATTTAATTGAACTTAACGGCGGTGTGCTTGAGAACCAACCTTTTAAGGAAACCTTTGATGCCCACCCCGATTTAGCAGATATATGGAATAACCATCCGCAAGACTTCGCACCCGATGAGGGAGAACCTATGTGGGAGGCTTACGAACGCATTTATAATGCAACTATGTTCCTTGCCAAAAGCAATAAGGACAAGACTATTGCTATTTCGGCTCACGGCGGTGTTATAAGATGTCTTATGTGCCGTATCATATATAATGATATAAAGCATTTAAAGGATGTTCCTTGGAGTGATAATACCGCTATTTCTCTTATAGAACTTGATGATGATTTTAATATAACACTTAAATTCTATAATGATGCTTCACATCTTCCCGAAGAACTTAATCCCAAGCGTTCAAGACTTGGCGATTATGCCGGAACAGAAGGTAATGAAAAATGATTATTATGTCGGTAGATTTGGGCAAGGCTAGGACAGGTATCGCCGTTAGTGACAGTTCTGAAAGTTTTGCTTTTCCAAAAACAGTTATAACCGAATACAATTCAGAAAAACTGATTGATAAAATATCAGTTTTATCGGCGCAACTCGGTGCAGAATTAATCGTTGTCGGAAATCCTAAAAATATGGATGGCAGCGAAGGATGGCGCGCACAGGAATGTAAAGAAATTGCCGAAAAAATCGAAGAAAAGAGCGGTAAAAAAATTGTACTTTGGGACGAAAGATGCACAACTGTTAGCGCACATACAACACTAAACGCTACCAACACACGTGGTAAAAAGCGCAAGAATGTTGTTGATGCAGTTGCAGCGGTTATAATTTTAGAAGACTATTTAAGTTTTAGAAAAAACACAAAGAACTGAAGCAAAAACTTCAGTTCTTTTCTTTTCTTCTTTTTCTTCTTACCCTGTTGATATGCCGCTCAAAATCTCCGCTTAGAATAAGATTTGATAAAATATACTGTTCAAGAACAGGCACTGTACAGGAGTAAAAACCCAATTTTTCTTCGAACTCGCCGAGCAAATTTTTCGGTAAAATAAGATATCCTACACGCATTGCGGGTGCAATAGTTTTAGAAAACGTATTGAGATATAAAACTCTACCATCTGTGTCAAGCGAAAACACTGTATCCTCATTCTTCTTTGAAATGGTTAACTCCGAATCATAGTTATCCTCAATTATATATGCATCTCTTTCTCTCGCCCACTGTATATACTCGTAACGCTTAGTTGCATTTGCGGTTACTCCGCTTGGAAAACTGTTAAAGGGTGTTATGTGCAAAATTTTTGCTTTTGCTTTCTCAAGTTCACTTGTTTTAATACCGCCACTACCTATTTTTAGTGCCTCACACTGCACGCCGTTTGCTTCATATACACGGCGAATTTTTTCATAGCAAGGGTTTTCTGTAGCATAGATTTTATCCTTGCCGAAAAGTTGAACTATAAGACTGTAAAGATACTCTGCTCCTGCACCTATTATAACCTGCTCAGGCGAAACCGATATCCCGTTACTTCTTGCAAGATATGTACAAATTGCATTCCTTAATTCCAGCGTACCGTGATTATGCGACTTAACAAAAACATTATCCCCGTAATCAAGCAAAACCTTACGTACAGTTTTTGCAAAAACCGAAAAAGGAAATTCTCCCGATGAAGAGTGCGGATGAAGTTCAGGCATTATAGCTACATAGGGTGTTTCATTACTGCCACCGAAATCTTTACGCTTGTATATAACGAAATATCCGCTTCGCTCTTGAGCCTCAATATAACCCTCGTCACAAAGTAGTGTGAGAGCATGTTCAACCGGTATAACACTTACACCTATTTCTGCCGCAAGGGTGCGCTTTGAAGGAAGTTTTGAGCCAAAAGAAAAATGATGTGAAACAATATCGCTCTTTAATTGCTCATATAACTGTAAATAGGCAGGAACTAAACTTTTTTTATCTATATGATACTTCATCTGATAATATCACTTCCTAAAAAAACATAGATTTTATATATCCAAAATTATTATATATTATCCGTTTCCTTTTTTCAATATTTTTAAAAATAAAAACCTCGGTGAAATTCACCGAGGTTTTCTTTTATTTAAACACG
>JAZUMI010000015.1:0-19507 GCA_045603505.1 Acutalibacteraceae bacterium | reverse complement strand
GCACTTGAAAATTATGAAATAGATACCTCTATTACAATTAACGATTATCCTACCGACTGCGAAGAGGGAGATAAAAACCTTCTCTACTACCTTTACTTTTGCGAGTCACTTAAAGAAAGATATGAAAATAAGGGCATTAGTGAAGATATTTTAATTGATACACTTCGCGATATTGTTCGTTGGTGCGTTACCTGGAGTGATATTAAGGGTCGCCTTTTTCTTGGCGAACTTTTTTGGCTTAAGCGCCACCTGACCTTTAAGCTATTTAAAATCGGTAGGTTGCAATACTGCTTCGGCAAAGCTGAATGCGATGATGAAAAAGAAGGACTTAAAAAGGGAGATAATATTCTTGAAGTTCATATCCCTGCAACAGGGTCTATGTTCAAAGAGGACTGCAAGGCTTCAGTTTTAGCGGCAAAGAAATTTTTCAAAAAGTTCTTCCCCGATTACTCCTACCGTTTTTTCACCTGTCATTCTTGGTTGCTTGATAGAACACTTGAACAGTTCTTGGATAGCCAAAGCAACATAATAAAGTTCCAAAGAATGTTTAAAATCATAAGAGATGATAACTCAAACGAGATTTTCAGATACCTTTTCTCTTGGGACACCACTATGGAAAATTTACATACCAAGGTGCCGACCTCTTCCCTTGCAAAAAAGGTTTTAGAGGTTTCTAAAACAACGCAGTTCCACGAATCATACGGAATATTTGAATAGAAAAAAGCAGATGCTTAAGCATCTGCTTTTTTGTTTTAGAAATTCTTCATAAGTGCATCAAAACCGCGGTTACCCTCATAGCCGATAAGCTGTTGATTGACATCCTCTTTAACATAGAGGGTTGGGCAACAGTCATACTCATCCTTTAATGCTTTCCACTCTTGCCAAAGGGCATCGTAACGGCATTTTGCATCAGCAACCTTTTCCGCTCCGCCCTCTAACTTTGCATAGATATTTGCGGTATACATAGTCTCAAATAGTGAGAACAAATAATATCCGTAACGGCAGGTAACCTTTATATACTCGGTTGCATTGCCTGAGGTTATACTATCAGCAAGTTCTATCATTTGCTGCCACAATTTAACGCTATATTCCTTCTCCCATAAAAGAACATCGTAAGAGTCGGTTTTAATAGCATTATCAACATTCATTCCGAAAAGAATTGGATCGATATTTTGATCACGAGTCCACCAAGACTCCCACTTGAAATTACCGTTATTCATACCCCTGCCGAAAAGCACTGCCTTTGCCGAGAGAGTTAATATTTCATAGAACTTTGCGGCATCGGTTTCGCTCATCCCTAAAATCTCACGAGCATACTTAAGTGCAAAATACTTATCAGATTTTGCAGTATCCTTAGCCCAATTAGAGATAACATAGGCATTTATATCGCACCAAAGTTCACTGCCATTTTTTACCTCTACCTCACCGTTCATTCCGTTTTTACCGTTTATGTAGGGTCCGTCCCATCCGCCGCCGCGCGACCAGGTCCAAATACCCTTGATAACAGAATCATCGGTGTTAACAACATCGCGAAGGCATCTAGGTCTTTCATCCTGCATAAGCCATTTGAATTCTTCGCATCCGTTTATAACGCCATCGGCAATATAATCAGGGAATGCGCCCTTGCCTTCATACTCTCTTGCCGCCTGAACTTCAATGATTTGTTTATGCTTTCCGCAACCGAGTGACTGATTAAACGGTGTGCAGCGCATAAAGTCGCCCGTTGTATGCTTAATGCAAAAATAGAAATTTTCATGCGGCTCAATAGTATCGCTAATTCTAAGATAAATATTCTTATCGTGTTGGAAATCGCCAAACCCCCAAGAACGATAATAAATCTCGCGGTTATTCTTCTTGCAAACCGATTCAATAAGGGTGTTTATAAGCGAGATATGATAATCTTCACCATCGCCAATTATTGGGTTATTGCCCTTATAATAAGGCAAACCATAACGCGCGCCCGAATAGGTTTCGCCATAACGGATATAAATTCCCGTTATCTGCGGAAATGCTTCAAACATTTCATCAAACATTTCGCCGATAAGCGCTTTTGTCATTGGTTTCTTAATATCAATTTTACCCTCATCATTTAAGATTTCGGGGAAAATCTCGGTTACAGCCAACGGGAAAACGATTATATCCATCATAAAGGATACACCGAGTCCCTGCTTGTTCATAGCGGTATAAAGCTCTGTGAGTTCTGCTCTTTTAGCCTCTACCCAAGCCCTTGACTCACTACCTTCGGGGAATATCGGTGCTCTACCGTATTTTTCGCCAATACCATCCCACAAAAGACCGTACTGCGCGCAGTTATAAAGGTCGAATGTTTTACCATCATATCCGCGTTGTCTTAAAAATTCGGGGCTATTATAGTCCGAAGTGTATTTTTTAAGACAAGGATTATCATGCACAAGGTCGTGCACAAAGAGGTCTGTTCTTGTTATCTTTCCCACTTCAAATTAAACCCCCGAATATGCCGAGAAACCGCCATCAACAGGCAATACAACACCTGTGATAAAGCCTGCGGCATCATTGTTTAGGAGGAATAAAAGACTTCCGTCAAGCTCCTCTGCCTTACCAAATCTACCCATAGGGGTTGCGGCAAGGATTTTGCCTGTTCTTGCTGTTGGTGTTCCATCCTCGTTAAAGAGAAGCTTTGCGTTTTGCTTGGTTGAGAAGAAACCGGGAGCAATAGCATTTACTCTTATACCAACGCCGCTAAAGTGAACTGCAAGCCACTGTGTGAAGTTAGAAATAGCGGCTTTTGCGCCCGAATATGCGGGTATTTTGGTCAAAGGTGTGAAGGCATTCATACTTGAAATATTTATAATATTGCAACCCTCTTTGCCAACCATTTGCTTTGCAAAGCACTGTGTTGGAATAAGAGTACCTAAGAAGTTAAGGTTAAATACAAAGCTAACACCATCGGCATCAAGGTCAAAGAAGCTCTTGGTATCGGCATCTATATCGCCAATTTCAAAATATTCCTTATCGGTGGTTGCTCTCGGGTTGTTACCACCTGCACCATTGATAAGAATATCGCAGCTGCCAAAATCGTTTTCAACCTCGTTTGCAACGCTTTCGCATATTGCCTTATCGAGAACATTGCACTTATAAGCCTTGGCAATTCCACCCTCTGCTACTATTTCAGCAGCAAATTCCTTTGCGGCATCTTCGTTCAAGTCAAGAAGTGCTACCTTTGCACCTGCGCGAGCAAGTGTCTTTGCAAAAGCGGAGCAAAGCACACCTCCGGCACCCGTTACAACTGCAACCTTATTTGTTAAATCGGTGTTTAAAACATTTTTAATCATTTTTTATTCTCCTTTTCACAAGCCTCAAATAAACCGTTAATATAAGCGGCACCGAGTGCTCTATCATAAAGACCGTAACCCGGTTTGCCTGTTTCTCCCCAAATCATTCTTCCATGGTCGGGGCGAACATAACCGTCAAATCCTGTTTCAACAAGTGCCTTAACAATTTCATACATATCAAGGCTACCGCAAGCGGATAAGTGACCGCTTTCTTCAAAGCTGCCATCATCCATAAGTGTTACCTGACGGATATGCATAAATGCAATTCTATTCATAGCACTATATTTGCGCACCATTTTAGGAATATCATTGAAAGCAGCACAACCGAGTGAGCCTGTGCAAAGGCAGAGGCAGTTTGCGGGGCTATCAACAATACTTAGCATTCTATCAAGATTTGCTTCGTTGGTAATAATTCTCGGAATACCGAAAATGGGATATGGCGGGTCATCGGGATGAATAGCCATTTGAACTCCGCACTCTTCGGCAACAGGGATAATTTTCTTAAGGAAGTGCTCAAGATTTCTCCAAAGTCCCTCTTCACCAAGTTCGCCATAAGCCGAAATTAAATCTCTTACTTCACTTTGGGTATAACTTGAATCCCAACCGGGAAGATGAATATCGTCTTTAAGCGGGTCAAGACCTTTAAGTTGGTCCATATACATAACAAGACTTGTAGAACCATCAGCCGCTACCTTATCAAGTTGAGTCCTTGTCCAGTCAAATACAGGCATAAAGTTATAAGTAATACACTTAATTCCATATTTTGCACATCTGCGGATATTCTCACAGTAAACATCGATGAGCTTATCGGCATCGGGTGCACCGAGTTTTATATTTTCAGGAACAGGCACCGACTCAACGATATCAAAAAGCATACCGTTAGCCTCAACCTCCCTTTTCATTTCAGCAATGCTTTCTTCAGGCCAAACCTCTCCGGGCTTAACATCGTAAACCGCACTTACAACCGAGCGCATATTAGGAATCTGCCTTATGTTCTCGAGTGTTACAGGGTCATCCTTACCATACCATCTGAATGAAAGTTTCATAAACGTACCTCTTTTCAATGTAATTATATTTATATTTATTTTACTATAAAAACTTTTGCAATGATATTGTTAAAATTCACAAAATATATTGCAAATATTATCAAATACGTATATAATGTGTTTTGGTGATAAAAATGAAAGAGCTTTTTCGCTATTACGATGAAGATTTCACTGTGAGTTATACAAGTACAAAGAAGCCGCTATTAAGCGATTATCAGATGCACACCCACGATGATACCGAGATATTTTACTTTATGAACGGCAAAGGTACCTATCACGTTGAGGGTAGTGAATATAATCTTGAAAGCGGAGATATTCTTGTTATGCGTCCATCGGAAGCGCACTATATAAAAATCAACCCGAATTTCAAATATGATAGAATTGCAATAAATTTCAGAACTGATTTTTTCTCGGCCATAGATAAAGATTGCATCCTCTTAAAGCCGGTTAACGAACGCAAGGCAGGAAAACAAAATCAGTATAAGAGCTATGATTTTGAAGGAGATAATTATAAAAAATATATTGAAAATATAATTTCTCCCACAGGGGATACGAGAACAAATATTATTTCAAACCTTCTTCCCTTGCTCAATGAAATTTATCACGCTTACAAAACGAGAGAAAATGAAGAATATACCAACGATACCACCGAATACCAAATAATAAGATATATAAACAAGCACTTAACCTCGGATATAAATCTTGATACCATTTGTGAGAAATACTTTATAAGCAAGCCGCAACTTTGCCGAATCTTTAAAAAATCTACGGGTAGTACCGTTTGGCAATATATAACTATAAAAAGGCTTCTACTCGCAAAGCAAATGATAAGCGAGGGCGAAAGCCCCACCCATGTTTTTTCTAAATGTGGATTTAACGATTACTCCTCTTTTTACAGAGCTTTTGTGAAAAATTTCGGATACTCACCGAAAAGTGAAAAAAACTGATGCAGGATCATTCTGCATCAGTTTTTTGTATATTTTTTTCTGTTTTAGGATACATAAATGTGCAAACCGTTCCTTCTCCGTAAACGCTTGTCATATTAAGTGCGGCCTCTTCGCCATAAAGCAACTGTAATCTTTCATTTACGTTCTTAAGTCCTAAATTAGAAGAACTACCTGAGAAATCATTTATATTTGCTCTAATCCGTCTTAATTCTTCTTCTTTTATACCTATTCCGTTATCCGAAATTGTAACCTTTATATATTCGCCAAATTCCTTAATTGAAATAGATATATTAACTTTTTCGTGACCCTCTCCTATTGCGTGATTGGCAACATTTTCAATAAGAGGCTGGATGCTTAATTTAAGTATACTGTAATCATACAGCGATTCATCAACATCCCACGTTACTGTGAAAACATCCCTCATTCTTATGTAAAGTATTTCAAGATAGCAATCTGAAAACTCGATTTCTTCCTTTACAGTTCTAAATATCTCGTTGATATTCATGCTTGATTTATAGAGTAACGACATATTTGTAATTACCTTTGATATATCGTTATCCCTCTTTTTAAGCGTTCTGTATGCTATCCAATTTATAGCATCAAGCGTATTGTATGTGAAATGAGGGCAAATCTGTGCCTGTAAAGCACCAATGTGCTGTATCGTCAATTCCTCAACCTTTTCATCAACAAGGTCGGAAAGTTCGTTGTTGTGGCTCTTTAGTTGCCTTAGATTATGACTTATATATTGAACTTCGCTAAGGCTTTTACTTTCAATAAATGCCATATCACCAACCTGATAAAGAATTTCCTTGATTGGTTGATAGGTCACCTTGAAAATAAGGAAAACAATAATAACCGCACAAATAGCAAGAAGTCCTATAAGAAGCATAACATTGATATTATTTGTCCGAGTATATTCACTGTAGATATCCGCATCGGCAATACTTACAATGTAAAAGCCGTGTTGTTTCATTTCGTGTGACTGAATATACTTTTGCTCACCATTAATTTTTTCGAGAGAGATATCTCCATCAAAGAGATTATCCTTGAAATCATACAGTTCATATATAGACCTGTTTATATCCGAAACATCACTGGCAATAAGGATATTTCCGTTTTTATCAATTATATATTCTTCACGTTTTTCAGAATTGTTCTGCAAAATATATTCAAGCAAATATTCTGAGCTTATAGCTATATAAACGCTATTACATGAATAAATTCCCTCTGTTTTTTCAAGCACCATAAATAGTTCCGGCAATTCGGGATTGGTATTTTGAAAAAGTTTTACATTACTTATAGTTGTATAATGTTTGCCAAGAGTAGGCACAGTTTTAGCGTTACCTACATCAAGGCTGTATCCCGTAATTCTATCAACAACCTTTATTCCCTCTATAGCAGTAAATGTGGCTATCATCATATCCATCTGTTTTTGAACAGTGTAAATCTGGCTCCAATTGTTAATAAATTTATCGGTATCAATACAAAAATTTATGGTTGAAAGATAATTTGCAGATTCCGCCATTTGCAGAAACATCTGATTAAATGCTGTTTCACTTTTACTCATTTCTTCTATTTCAAGCATGCTTATCTTTTCGGAATGTTCGATAGTGCTCCTTGAAATATAGATACCGCCCGAAACAAGTGAGAATATGAGTACGAAAACAGAAATCAACAAAATATTTTTTTTAAATATTTTATTGATACGTCCGCTCTTCATATCACTCACTCCTTTTCTTCTTTTTGCCTTTTTGAACGATATTGCTTTAATGTGTAGCCTGTACTTGATTTAAATACTTTATTAAAATATCCCAGTCCGTTATATCCAAGCATATAGGATATTTCCTGTATAGTTTTATTGCTTCTAACAAGCAATTCCTTTGCCATTTCAATTTTAAATCGCGATATATATTCGCTATACCCTTCTCCGCTCTCCTTTTTAAAGAAGCGGCTAAAATAGGTAGGATTAAGGCCAAATGCATTTGAAACTGCAACAAGTGAAATATCCTCAGTATAATGTCTGCTTACATAATCCTTTATCTGATAAATTTTATTTGCAGAATTGTTAGAAATAACCTTGTTTACCTCATCGAGCATCGTAACAATTTGTGATTTCTCAGTAAAGGAATGGCACTTTTCTTCATACGAAGAAGAATCAAAATCTATAGTTTCTTTAAACCTTGTCATAAGTTCAATAGCAAAGTTTTTAAACCATTCTAAATCATATATGCTCTGTACTGTATGAAGAAGGTCCTGTATAGCCGGATAGTTATTATCATACAGGTATTCGGTATAAATTTTTACCGTTTCATTCATCATTTGAGAAGCTATTTTTTTAATACCAGCGTAATATTCTATCTCGTATTTAATAGCCACTTCATAGGCTTTTTTTACAATTTCTACAGTATCCTCGCAGAACTGTTTTGCACAAGCATCGTTATCCATTTTACCGTTTTCTTTGAAAAACATAAGCATAAGACACGCTTTTTTGTTTTCTTCAAGACAATAGGTATCGTAAAACACATTGCTAATTTCGCACATATAACGCCAACTATTTTGTGTTCCGATAAGCTGTGCATCACCCTCTACAGTGAATTTAATCATTGCGCAGGGCTTTTCATCAATATCTGGATAAATATCCGTCAACTGCTTTTCTACAGAGGAAAAACGTGTTTTGCCCGAAACATATGAATATAATTTTCGGCAAAGTTCTGCCCTTTCTTCGATGAATTTTAGCGTATTAATTTGTTGTGTTTTAGAGATTTGGTTTTCTTCTTTTGCCTGCTTCAATCGAAGAACGGTTTCTATAAGACTGTCAAAATTAATTGGTTTAGTCTCAAAACCACTCACTCCGTAATAAACGGCTTTTCTTGCATATTCGAAATCTCGATGTGCAGTTATTATAACTACATCGGTTTCAAGGTGTTTTTCTTTTATATATTTTGCAACCTCAAGCCCATCTGCTTCAGGCATACAAATATCTGTAACAACTAAGTCAACACGATTTTCTTCTAAAAAATCGATAACCTGTTTACCTGTCTTAAAGGCACCCATTACCTCTACATTCTCGATTTCGTTTTGGAAAAGTTCTGCAAGACCTTCACGAATATCATACTCATCATCCGCTACTATTACCCTATATTTATACAATAAATCACCCGTTTCCTGAATGCTTATGCACCCTTTTTATTTTTGCGGGGTCAGATATTAATATCTATTATATTTTATCCTTTTACTGCGCCTACTACCATTCCTTTTGAGAAATATTTCTGGAAGAACGGAAAAACAACAAGCATCGGTCCTGCTGCAAGTACACACATCGCAAACTTAAGTGTTTCACTAGGTACGGCAGCACTTTCTGCCATATGCGGCATACTTTCCTTAAGCATCTTAAGATACTGCGCTTCATTAAGAATCTGTTGGAGCATATACTGAAGGGTATATAATCTATCATCTGTTATGTAGTACATTGAAGTAGCATAGTCGTTCCACTTTGAAATTAGACTAGTGAAACTAAATGTTGCAAGAACAGGTTTTGAAAGCGGAATGATAATCTTAACTAACATCTGCATTTCGGTAGCACCATCAAGTTCGGCAGATTCAATAAGAGATACAGGTATCGTTGAGAAGAATGTTCTGAAAACAAATGTTGTATAAGCTGCAACACCGGGAATAAGATAAATCCAAATAGTATCGTTAAGATGGAAAACCTGTGTGTTAATAATGTATGAGGGAATAAGACCGCCATGGAAGAACATCGTTATTACAAGTACAACATTAATCGGCTTTTTAAGAATAAAGCTTCTTCTTGAAAGTGTGTATCCAAGCATTGCCTGAAAAGAAATGGAAAGTATTGTTCCTCCCACTGCGGCAATAAAAGTAACAATATATGCCTGAATAAGTGAACTCGGGTTGGAAAAAATTTGCTTATACGCCTCACTTGTTAAGTGTTCAGGAATAAGCTTAAATCCATTGTTTATTACATCATCCTCGTTTGAAAACGAGATAGCAACAATCAAAAGGAAAGGAAGAATACAAATTAAAGAATATATAATGAAAAATAAGTGTGTGCCTGCCTTATAACTTAAAAGTTTATTTTTCTTCATTTTACCCATCTCCTTTCTTAATACATTGCATTTTCGGGATTAACCTTTTTAACTATGGCGTTAGTTGAAAGGGTTAATATAAGACCTACTATATTCTGGAACAAACCAACTGCTGCCGATTGTTCAAAGTTTGCAGTAACAAGACCGCGATAAGTATATGTACTTATAACGTCCGTAACAGGATACAATGCGCCTGAGTTCATAGGCAACTGAAAGAACAAGCCGAAATCGCCACCCATAATACCGCCAACACCCATTATTAACAAAATACATATTGTTGGGGTTATTGATGGAATTGAAATTGTAATAATCTGTCTGAATCGGTTTGCACCGTCAATAGCGGCAGCCTCGAACAAGCTTGAGTCTATACCCATAAGTGCTGCATAATAGATAATGCATCCCATACCTACGCCCTTCCACATTTCAAAGAAGGTTAGAATATACGGCCAATATTTAGGGGTGCTATACCACACAATATCCTCTAAACCGAAAGAATTTCTTATTGCATTAAACATTCCTGTTTCGCTTGAGAAAAGTGCGTATCCTATGTATGCTACCAAAACCCACGAAATAAAGTTGGGTAATATAATCGCAGTTTGATAAACCTTAAGATATACTCTATTGGTAATTTCATAAAGCAATAATGCTACCAAAACACATAAAAACTGTTTCAAGAAAAGGAACACCACATTATACAAAATTGTGTTTCTTAAAACTATCGCAGCATCATTTGAAGTGAAAAAATACTCAAAATACTTGAAGCCTACCCATTCACTTCCAAAAATACCGTTTACGTAGTTATAATCTTTAAATGCAATTACAACACCGAACATAGGCATATAATTGAAGCAAATAAGGGAAACAATAGCCGGAAGTGCCATAAGGATAAGCGGAATGTTATACCTTACCTTGGCTAAAAGCGGACTTTTGTTTTTGTTCATCATAAAACATCACACCTATTTTAAAGTTTTTCCATATTTACATTTTAACACTTTTTTCACAGTTATTAAATAGCAAAAACTTTGCTTTTATATATAAAAACTTTACCTTTTTTAAAAAATACCGCGAGGACTTGCAAAAATCACAGGCATACCAACATAAAATTTCTTATACTTTAATATTAAAGGAAAGTGATTTTTTGTGTTTTTAAACCTGCTTTTTCAGATTTTATCGAATATTTATTACTTTGCGCTACATGTTACCACTCAAGGTTCATTCCCACCACCACTATCCGCCGAAAAGGAAGAAAAACTACTTAAGGAAAGTAGTTCAGGTAATATTGATGCAAGAAACAAACTTGTTGAACACAACCTAAGACTCGTTGCTCACATAGTAAAAAAATATTATGCACCCGACTGTGACCCCGATGATATGATTTCAATAGGAACTGTGGGACTTATAAAGGCCGTTTCCACCTTTAAAGCAACCAAAGGTATACGCCTTGCTACATATGCCTCAAGATGCATTGAAAATGAACTGCTTATGTATTTCAGGAGCAAGAAAAAAACCGCTCAGGATGTTTTTATAAGCGACCCCATTGATACCGATAAGGACGGTAATGCCCTCACACTTATGGATATAATTGCTGATGAAAACGATATTTCAGAAGCGCTTGATAAGAAAATGAAACTAGAAAAACTTAAGGTATATATTCACGCTATTCTTGATGAGCGAGAGCTTGACATAATAGAAATGCGATATGGAATAGGCGGAAAAGATGAACTTACTCAACGAGAAATTGCGAAAAAGCTTGGCATCTCAAGAAGTTACGTTTCAAGAATAGAAACTGCCGCACTTAAAAAACTAAAACGGAAATTTGAAGAATAAAAAAACGCTTTCCAATTGGAAAGCGTTTTTGTTTACCTATTATTCTTCTGTTGCTTCAGCAACTTCTTCAACTGCAGGAGTTTCCTCAACGGGAGCCTCTTCAACAGGTGCTTCTTCCTCTACAGGAGACTCATCCTCAAGAAGAACACGGATAGAAAGACTTACACGTTTCTTCTCTTCATCGATAGCAATAATCTTTGCTTCAATTTCTTGACCTATAGAAAGCTCATCCTGTGGTTTTGCAACGTGCTTGTTAGCAATCTGAGAAATATGAACAAGACCATCAACACCGGGGAGAATTCTTGCAAATGCTCCATAAGTTGTCATACTAACAACAGTTACCTTTACAACATCCTCTACCTTGTATGTGTTCATAAAGATAGTCCAAGGATTATCTTCATCTTTCTTGTAGCCTAATGAAATCTTTCTCTTTTCAGCATCGATTGCCTTTACATATACCTCAACGGTATCGCCAACTAGAACAACCTCCGAAGGATTCTTGATTCTTTGCCAAGAAAGTTCAGAGATATGTACCATTCCATCAACACCGCCGATATCAACGAATGCGCCATAGCTTGTAAGAGATTTAACTGTACCTGTGAACTTATCGCCAACAGCAATATTTTCCCAAACCTTATCTTCAGCTGCTTTACGCTCTTCGATAAGAACGCTACGGATAGAGCCAACTGCCCTTCTTCCTCTGCCAATCTCAATGATGCGGAACGAAACTTCCTTACCTTTGAGTTCTTCAAGAGATTCATTTCTTGTAAGAGTTGCCTGAGAAGCAGGGATAAATACTCTAACGTTGTTGGTGTAAACCACTACGCCGCCCTTAATAATGTCTTTAACGAATCCTGTAACAATTTCACCTGAATCTTTAGCGGCTACTATATTGTCCCAACCGGCAATAGCATCGAAACGACGCTTTGAAAGCATTGCAGTTCCTTCCTGATCGTTAATCTTCATAATGATAAGGTTAATCTTATCATCAACTTTTACCTCACTAAGCAAGTCAACATTAGGGTCAGACGAGAATTCAGCTGCTGAAATATAGCCTGTTACTCCTCTTCCAATATCAACGGTTACCTCAGTTGCATTAACTGCAACAACAGTACCCTCTACCTTTTGGTCCCCTGTGAGACCGCTGAGCGAAGCCTCAAATGCTTCCTCATCTGTCATTTCCTCGAAGCTTTTTTGAACAGTTTCTTTTTCCACCATAAACTGTTCATCAACCGGTTGTAAATTTTCCGACATGGTTTTAATAACCTCCTTTATAATACCTGCAGGTGTGGATGCACCCGCAACAACTCCAACACTATCACATCCATCAAAAATGCTCATATCCAGTTCTTTAGCCGTTTCAATAAGATATGTTTTTTCGCAAGAAGTTTTGCACACATCAAAAAGCTTTGCTGTGTTAGAACTACCCCTACCTCCGATTACAACCATAGCATCGTTTATAAGAGAAAGCTCTTTTGCCTCCTGCTGCCGCATAGAAGTTGCATTACATATTGTATCAAAAACTTTCGCATTTGTACATACTTTTTTTAAATTTTTTTGACATTTCTCCCAAATTTCTGCATTAAAAGTAGTTTGAGATACCATTATCAAGTCTTTTTCATTGGAAATTTTGCCTGAATTATATAATTTTTCGATATCGTACTCATTTGAAACGATAAAATATTTACCCTCACAGTGTCCTGCTATTCCTATAACCTCCTGATGATTTGCGTCCCCCGCTATAAGAACTGTAGCACCGTTTTTACTGTGTTCGCCCACTATTTTATGAATCTTCGCAACAAACGGACAGGTTGCATCGGCAACTGCCGTTCCACTCATTTTAAGTTTCTCATAAAGTTCTTTAGTAACGCCGTGCGAACGGATAACTAGTATTTCATCATTTTTCACTTCATCTGTAGTAGAAACTGCTCTGACACCTTTGCTTTCAAGCTCCGCTACAAGTTGCGGATTATGAATAATAGGACCTAATGTACAAGCCTTTTTGTTTTCCCTTATTAAATCATAAACCATCTGAACCGCTCTGTTTACACCAAAACAAAATCCTGCGGTTTTTGCAAGTGTTATCTTCAAATTATTTTCCAAGCCTTTCGTTTATGATGCTTAATATCAAATCAAGTGATTCATCAAAGCTCAAAAGCGAAGTATCTGCAAGAACAGCATCTTCTGCCTGTTTAAGAGGCGCAATAGCTCTGTGTGAATCATTATAATCACGCTTAACCATATCATCATAAACCTCTTCAAAGGTTACATTACTTCCCTTTTCAATAAGTTCATCATATCTTCTCTTTGCACGCGCTTCGGCAGTTGCGGTTAAGAAAATTTTAACTGTAGCATCAGGCAGAACTACAGTTCCTATATCTCTACCATCCATTAAAACATTATTTTCTTTTGCAAGGGTCCTTTGCATTTGTAAAAGAAACGCTCTTACTTCAGGTTTTGCAGAAACTGCAGAAGCCATCATAGAAGCGGCAGGGGTCCTTATTTCATCATTAACATCCGTTTCGTCAAGAAAAACGTGTTGTTCGCCGCCGATAAAACGAATATCAACCTTCGTTTCACTAAGAATTTTTTCTATATCACAGTTAAGTGCTTCATCCACACCGGCTCTTATGAATTTAAGACCTACCGCACGGTAAAGTGCGCCTGTATCAACATAGATATAACCTAATTGTTTTGCCGCCTTTCTTGAAAGTGTGCTTTTACCTGCGCCTGCAGGTCCGTCAATAGCTACTGATACCATAATTTACTCTCCTTTTGATACTGATTTGCCGGCAAGATAACCGGTTGAAAATGCTATTTGTAAATTAAATCCACCCGTATAGGCATCGGCATCGATTACCTCGCCTGCGAAATATAAATTTTTAACTATTTTTGATTCCATTGTGGATGGATTTATTTCCTTTACAGAAATACCTCCTCGGGTTATTATCGCCTCTTCAATAGGTCTTGTACCTGTAATATGAAGCGTTAAACCCTTTAAAATTGAAACTAACGTTTGCCTTTGTTCCTTTGTTATACTGTTAACCTTTGCTCTAGGCGGGATACCCGAAAGTTTCACAACAACAGGTATTAAACTTTTAGGAAGTAACGCACCTAACGAATTTATAAAATCAGAGTTTAGTTGCGTACTAAAATCCGAAAGTACGCGTTTTTCAAGTTGTTCGGTACTTAGTGCAGGTTTAAGGTCAATTTTCGCTATATATTCCTTTTTATCCATATAACGCAGATGTGCGGATGCACTCAACACCAACGGACCCGAAACTCCAAAGTGTGTAAAAAGCATTTCTCCCATTTCAGAAAACACAGGCTTTTTCTTATCCTTTTCAAAAACCGAAAAGGTAACATTTTTAAGCGATAAACCCGAAAGTTTTTCACAAAAACCCTCATGAACTGTTAAAGGAACAAGCGATGGTTTTATCTCGCTAATTGTATGGCCTAGTTTTTCCGCCATAGCATAGCCATCCCCCGTTGAGCCTGTAAGCGGATAAGATTTTCCGCCTGTTGCAAGGATAACCGAATCGCACTCAAGTATATCGCCGTTTGATAACACAACACCTGAAACGGCGCCGTTTCTAGTTAAAATTTCCTTTGCTGTTTGTTTTATAATTTTAGCTTTTCTTTTTGCGGCAGTATGAAGTGCATCAACAATATCCACCGCTTTATCAGAAACAGGAAACACTCGGTTACCTCGTTCGGTTTTAAGAGGAACTCCGTTTTGTTCGAAGAAATGCATGGTATCTTTAGAATTAAAGGCTGAAAATGCCGAATATAAAAATTTTCCGTTACCTGTTACATTGGCGATAAGAGTGTTTTCATCACAGTTATTTGTAACGTTACATCTACCCTTGCCTGTAATCATAACTTTTCTTGCCACGCGGTCATTTTTTTCAACAATAACTGCGCTACCATTTTCAAGTTGTGCCGCCGCCATAAGACCTGCCGCACCGCCGCCTATTATAACAACCCTTTGCATTTCTTCACCCCAATCTATCAATATATTTTACTATATTTTTTATAAAAAGTAAACACCCTAAATTTTTATTGACTATTATATTTTTGTGTGTTAAGATTACCTTGATTTTAGGGAAAGTTCTGGTAAGCATCCTATGAAGAATAATAAAGTATTTTGGTTAGGTATTTTGTGTTGTCTTGTATATTTTTCGGGATATTTAACCCGTATAAACTACGCCGCAGCCCTTGCCGAAATAGTTAACGACCTTAATATTTCAAAACAAATCGCAAGTATAGCCATTACCGGAAGTTTCATCACTTATGGCTTAGGTCAAACAATAAGCGGTTTGCTCGGAGATGCATTTAAGCCTCGAAAACTTGTAACATTCGGTCTTATTTGTACTTCTCTTATAAATCTTTCTATGGTTTTTCTACCCAATATCACATGGATGAACATTCTTTGGTGCTTTAACGGCTTCTTTCAATCAATGCTCTGGCCACCACTTTTTAGACTTATGAGCGAAAATATGTCGGTAAAAGAGTGTTCGCGTTGGGTTTTTTGGATAAACTCCACAATCTCTATAGCAACCATTGCAGTATACATTATCGTTCCTATTGCAATAAAAATTTCGGGTTGGCGTCTTTCCTTTATTATTTCAGCCCTCTTCGGTATTGTAACAACATTTTTATGGACAATTAGTACTCTTAAAGTAAAAGAAGAAAAACGCACAGTTACCGAAAAGCCAAACGAAAATGCTGCAAAACTTTCAAAAAGCACACTTCTTTTATTGATGCCTATTTTGTTTGTTATACTTCTTCACGGTATACTGCGTGACGGATTACCCACTTGGATGCCAATTTATATCAATGAAGTTTTTGATATGAGCGTTTCCACATCCGTTCTTTCAACCGCCATACTTCCCCTCTTTAGTGTGCTAACCAATGCGATAGCAATGGCCGTTTATAACAAACTTCTTAACGAACTTAAAACTTCCTCGTTATTTTTTGCGATATCTTTTGTAGGATGCGTTATTATATCAATACTTTTCTCAAAAAGTTTTGTTATTTGCATCCTTATGGCAGCCATTGTAACAGGCTGTATGCATGGATGTAATCTTATGCTCGTCTGTCAATTACCACTTCGCTTTACAAATCTTGGCAGAGTTTCAACCATCTCAGGAGTTCTAAACACGTTTACCTATATCGGCTCTGCAATTTCATCGTTTGGATTTGCAACACTTGCAGATAATTTCGGTTGGCGAGCAACTACTGTTAGTTGGACGGTAATATCCTTTATTGCCGCAATTATATGTATATTACTGATAAGAAAATGGAAAAACTTTTGCAAACAATAAAACAAGAGAGGTCGTAAGACCTCTCTTATATTTTTATTATTTTTGCACCTAACATATCAGCTTCCCACTGGGAATGGCTAACCATTACAACCGTTTTTCCTTCGGTATATTTATTAATTATTTGCGAAATCTTTTCTATGTTTTCTTTATCAATTCCGTTAAACGGCTCATCGAGAACAAGAATATCAAAATCTCGGCTTAGCGCTCTTATAATCGCAATTCTACGCTTCATTCCACCCGATAGACTTCTAGGATATTTATCCCGATATTCATAAAGTGAAAAATCTTTTAGAAGTTGTTCACATTTTGCAACATCGCCATTTACTGCCAAGATGTTTCCCATAACCGTTTTAAAAGAAAGCAATCTGTTTTCCTGAAAAACAACCGAAATTTTTCCCTCGGTAATTATCTGACCGAAAGTAGCCTTCTCAAGAGAACAAATCAAACGAAGAATCGTTGTTTTTCCGCTTCCACTTTCACCGAAAAGGCAAATCTTTTCGCCTTTGCTTATCGACATATTAAAGTTTTCAAGAACTTTCTTTTCACCATAAGAGAAGTCTACATTACTCATATTTATCATAAGTAAACCTCCTTACAGTTCTTTTAATCAAGATTTCAAGCAACAAAGAAAGTATAACAACCACACCCGTTACAGCAAAAACTGTAGGAGTTTCGAGATAAACCTTTGCATCGGCAAGATTTCCGCCGAGTGAACTTATCGGTTTGCAGATAACCTCTGCCGCAATACCCGCTTTCCACGAAAGGCCGAGTGCAGTCATACAAGCAGAAATTAAGGATGGAACTATAGATGGAATTTTTATTCTTGTTAGTATTTCTTTCTCCGTTAGTCCAAACACTCTTCCCATTTCCAAAAGTTTTTTATCGGTATTTAAAATTCCGCTCTGCGCATTATCCCAGACGATAGGTAGAACCATAAGAAAACTTATAAAAACAGGAACTAAATCGGTTTTTATCCAAACAAAAGCAAGTATTATAAAAGATGCCACAGGCACTGCTCTTACAAGCCGCAAAATCGGTGAAAAGAGGGTTTTAAAAAGAGAAAGCCTTACCGATAAAATCGCACCTGAAAGTCCTACTATTACACCAAAGGCAAACCCTGAAATTATGCGGATGAGCGAACTTACTACCGCAAGATAAAACTTTCCTTCGCCTAAAAGAGAAAATAGAGTTGTGAGTGTTTTTATTGGTGAAGGTACTAAAATTTCAAGACCTACCACCAAAGATATTAGTTGCCAAACGGCAACCCAAAAGGCCGCCGTAATGGTATATTTAATAATCTTATTTTTCATAATAGAAATCGTTCGTAGGAACTGCGCCGCCTACGCTCTTTGGATTTGCTTCATATAGGAAATCAAGATATGAAGAAAGGTTATTTTTCATATCACTTCCTGTTTCGCAAACTATGTTGCAGAAAGGAATTGCCTTTTTAGCAATTGGTGCTGCGGCAACTATACCATACTCAGCGCAAAGTTTAGCAACTTCATCATCTGCTTTATTTACAACCTCGATTGATTTTTTATAATCTGAAAGAAAAGCCTCAACTGCTTCCTTGTTATTTTCAAGGTATTCATTTCTCACGATAATACAACCCATTACAAGCTTGGTATCTGAAACTGCTTCCCACTCATCATTAAGGTCGATAACAACCTTCGCTGCGCTATCCTTAACAGTTATTGTTGTAGCAACAGGTTGTGGTGCTATAACTATAACCTTTTCATTCTGAGCAACAGTCTGTACAAGCTCAGCAGGTTGTGAAACGAAGTTGAGCGTTACATCCTCTCCAACTTTAAGTCCGTTTTTATCTAATATATAATTGATTATATACTCGGGGTTTGCTCCCTGACCAGTTGTATAAACAGTTTTACCCTTTAAATCTTCGATTTTAGTAATCTCTTCGCCCTTTGTAACAACCGAAAGTGTTCCGAGTGTATTAACTGCAAGCACCTTTATTCCTCCGTTTGTTTTAGAATAAAGGGTTGATGCCATATTTGTTGCAACTGCGGCAATATCGGCCTCACCTTTAACAACCTTTGCCACTATTTCATCATTAGCGGCAACCGTTTGGATATTATAATCAAGTGTTCCTTTTCCCTCTTTTGCATCCTTCATAAGAGGAACAAGTCCCATACCGGTAGGTCCGTTAAGAGCGTATACATTACACTTAACACCACTTAAATCAATTGGCTCTTCCTTTGGCGAACCGCAAGCGGCAAGACCAACAATTAAAACTAAACACAATACTAAACTAACAATTTTTTTCATAATCTTTCACCCTTATATTATTTTTTTCTCTAACAATAATTTCTTTGCTTTCAAGCGCTTCGATGCTTCGATAAAAGCTTGTTCTTCCAATACCCAAACTCTTTGCAAGAAAAGAAATATTTTCGGGAAGTGAAATTTTTCCGCTTTCATCAGAAGTTTCAACAAGGTATTTTAAAACCTTATCCTCCACACTCGAGCAGGAAATAATGCCGAGTTTCTTATTTAGGAAGCGTACCCGTTCGGAAAGAAAAGTAATATAGTTAATAGCAGTTTTTGGGAAACGTTCAAAAACTCTTTTAAGCGTTCGTTCGCTTATAAACTGAATAACACAGTCACTTTCAGCCTTTAGGGTGCTAACATAAGATTTTTCTTCTCCAAAAAGTGCTGCCACACCAAAACTCATACCATTTGAGAAAGTTTTCATAACCATTCCGCTTTCATTATTCGTAATAGCCTGAACTTTTCCCTTAATAATATAACCGATGGCATTACTGAAAACCTTTTCAGAATATATAACCTCTCCCTTTGAAAATCGTTTAGCCTCTTCAAAGAGATTTATAACCGAGCAGGTTTCATCCTCCGTTAGCCCTTTTAGAAGAAAGAAATCATTATATTCTTTCATAGCTCCTCCTAAAATGTGTTCCATTTGGAACACTTTTT
>JAZUMI010000014.1:0-29411 GCA_045603505.1 Acutalibacteraceae bacterium | reverse complement strand
TTCCTGCCGCAGTAATCGCGATGGGTATCATCCGCATTGTTATGCGTAAAAACTCAATTTTGGAGAGCAACATAGTTCAAACTATCGGCTCGGCAGGTGAATCACTTGCCGCAGGTGCCATCTTCACTCTTCCCGCTCTTTTCCTTTGGCCAAGTGAAGGCAAGATGGACAAGCCGGGGCTTCTCGAAATCACCCTTATCGCACTTTTGGGCGGTTTGCTCGGTGTCTTCTTTATGGTGCCTCTTCGCAATGCTCTAATCGTTCGTGAACACGCAACCCTTCCCTATCCCGAAGGCACCGCTTGTGCCGAGGTTTTACTTGCAGGTGAAGAGGGGGGTGCAAATGCCACAACCGTTTTTGCAGGTATGGGTATTGCCGCCATATTCAAGTTTATTATTGACGGACTTAAAGCTGTTCCCGGCGAAATTTCTTTAAAGGTTAAAGGCTTTGCAGGCGAAATCGGAACTCAAATTTACCCCGCAGTTATGAGCGTCGGTTATATTTGCGGACCGAGAATATCCTCTTATATGTTCGCAGGTGGCGTTCTTAGTTGGCTCGTTCTTATTCCGCTTATCGTTCTTTTCGGAGGAGAAAGCATTCTCTACCCTGGAACCGAAACCATTTCGGCTATCTATGAGGCAAGTGGCGCAAGTGGTATTTGGAGTTCTTATATCCGTTATATCGGCGCAGGTGCACTTGCAGCAGGCGGAATTATAAGTCTTGTTAAAACTCTTCCCCTTATCGTTCGCACATTCCGTGATGCTATTAAGGGTATGAGCGGTGCAGGTGCTGCAGGTAACGAGCGTACCGCTCAGGATATAAACATAAAAATCGTGCTTATCGCTATCGGTTTATTAACCTTGGCAGTTTGGCTTGTTCCCGCTATCCCCGTTTCATTACTCGGCGCTATAATCGTTGTTATCTTCGGCTTCTTCTTCGCAACCGTTTCTTCGAGAATGGTTGGTCTTGTTGGAAGCAGTAACAACCCTGTTTCAGGCATGTCAATAGCAACTCTTCTTATTGCAACACTCATTCTAAAGTTCACAGGCGATGCAGGTGTAGGCGGCATGAGAAGTGCTATCGCAATCGGCTCTATTATTTGTATCGTTGCCGCTATTTCGGGCGATACTTCGCAAGACCTTAAAACAGGTTACCTCTTAGGTGCAACTCCTAAGAAGCAACAAATCGGTGAGATTATCGGTGTTATTGCCGCAGCACTTGCTATCGGTGGAACCCTTTATCTTCTCGATAAGGCTTGGGGCTTCGGCTCGGCAGAGCTTGCGGCTCCTCAGGCAACCCTTATGAAGATGATTATAGAGGGTGTTATGGAAGGAAATCTTCCTTGGGCACTTGTTTTCACAGGTGTTTTCATCGCAGTTGCAGTTGAGCTTGTTGGCATCCCCGTTCTCCCCTTCGCTATCGGTGTTTATCTCCCTGTTCAGCTTAATGCTTGTATTATGGTGGGCGGTATCGTTCGTTTGTTCTTCGACAAGATGAAGAAGGAAGAAACTAAGAAGAACAGAATTATCAGTGATGGTATTCTCTTCTGCTCGGGTATGATAGCAGGTGAAGGCCTTGTTGGTATTGCTCTCGCATTACTTGCAGTGTTCGGCATTGATAAGGCGATTGACCTTTCCGCTAAGCTTAATCTCCCTGCCCCTGTTTCTAACATTTTAGGACTTGTTACCTTTGGTCTTATCATTCTTTGCGTATTAAAGTTCTCACTTTGGAGCAAGAAAAACAAGGAAACTGCTAAAAATGAGCAAGAATAAAGGGAACGCAAATTATCTCGAAAAAATTCCCGTTCGTAACGAGAGCATTGGTTGGAAGAGTGATAAAAAGAACATTGTCACCCTCGAAATCGAAAACAAAGGCTTTTTCAACACTGTTGCCCAAAAACTTTTCAAAAAGCCAAAAACCTCTTTTGTTCATCTTGATGAACTCGGCAGTTTTATCTGGCCGCTTATAGATGGCAAAAGAAGTGTTCACGATATCGGCATTTTGGTTAAAGAGCATTTTGGCGAAGAGTGTGAGCCTCTATATGAACGGCTTAGCAAGTTTTTCGAGATTTTAAAGAGTTATAATTTTATTAGTTTGTAAATAAAAAACGAAACGGAGAAAGTTTAAACTTTCTCCGTTTTACTTTATTGCAGTTTAACATTTAAAAAATTCATTTCTAGGTCGCCCTTATCAACGTCAAGTTCTATAGGCAAACCTTGTGTGCTAACTGTTAGTTCATATTCTCCGCCATCGGTAAATCCCTCAACCGAATAAGAATTATCATCAACCCTTACAACTCCATCCTTTTTTTCAACATCTAAAATGGCTCTGTTAACAAGTGAAAAAGCACCAAAAAGTTGAGGATTTTCGGCTTTATATTCCATTCCTTTGTATGTTGCCGTTACATCTTCGCCGTTAAATACAAGAGTTAGTCCTGCAATACTTTCAGGAGAAGTAATATTAAATATTCTTTCCCCATTTTGCGAAAACTGAGCATCCGCCTCATAGCACTCATTATAATAACATACCCTTGTGTTGAATTCTATTCCTCTTGTAACTGCCTTTACATCGGTCTTTTGTGAACAACCCACAAGCAAAATCAAAGGCATAAAAAGTAAAACCAATCTCTTCATAATGTACTCCTAAAGATTATTGATTATATCCGAGGGCAGTAAACCCTCCTCCCCAAAATAAAGTTTGGCTTTATCTCCTGCAACTCCGTGGAGATAAACGCCGCCCTTAGCGGCATCCTCAGGCGAAAAGCCACGGCATAAAAGACTTAATACAATTCCACCAAGCACATCTCCGCTACCACCTGTTGCCATACCGGGATTGCCCGTTATGTTGAAATTTATTTCGCCGTTCGCTGTTGCTACTATAGTGTTAGCGCCCTTTAACGCAACCGTTATCTGTAAATCTTGCGCAAGACTCTTTGCGTAGTAAATGCGCCTCTTTTCGATATCGGCGGCGCTAACGTTAAAAATTCTTGCCATTTCGCCCGGATGGGGAGTGATAATAATCCGAGAAGAAACCTCTCTTAATATATCTATGTGCGAAGAAAGTACATTTATTCCATCGGCATCTATAATAATCGGACATATAGCATTTTTTAAAACCAATTCCACTGCCTTCTCGGTTTGTTCGTTGTTGCCCATTCCTGAGCCTATTAAAAGAGCATTTGCATTTTGGATAAAGGGTAAAACCTTATCGCTTTCATCAAAGTTTTCTATCGGCAAACAAACAACTTCAGGCACACTTACAGTAAACGGCGCATAAATTTTTTGGTTTATTACCGCCTTTAAAATACCGATTCCGTTTCTAAGCGCCCCTTTTGCCGCTAATATCGCCGCGCCGCACATTCCGTAACTTCCCGCAATTATAACGCCTGTTCCGAAATCTCCCTTATGGGCATTTTTTCGGCGCTTTTTTATATCGGGAGATTTAATAATCTTATAATCTGCAGTAAAATCATTAACCCCTATATCCAGGACACACACTTCGCCACAATAATCCGAGACAGGCGGCAGTAAATGACAGGGTTTATAAGCAATAAACGTAACCGTTAAATCGGCTTTAACGCACAAGGGCAACATTCTGCCTGTATCACTTTCGGCGCCCGAGGGTACATCTACTGCTATTTTTATTGCATTACTTGAGTTTATTTTTTGGATAATGCTCTTACACCCATCATCTATTTCTCTATTTAAACCAATGCCGAACATGGCATCAACTATAAAATCATATTCTTCTGAAAGTTCTCTTTTTATGGGTAAATCAGACACACACGAAAAATACTTTTTTGCATCTTTCGTTTGAGGCTCTCCAAACGGCAAAACAAGTGTTACGTTTGCTATTTTCCTTAGAGCAGCCGCACAAACAAAACCATCTCCACCGTTATTGCCCTTTCCGCATATAACGGCCATGTTTTTATCTTTAACATCGTATCTATTAAGAATTTCTTTGGCTACGCCCTCGCCCGCTATTTTCATAAGTTCTTCAAAAGAAAAGATGCCGCTATCTACGGCTTTCTTTTCTGCCTCTCTTACCGAGTTTGCAGTTAATACCGACATAACGACATCTCCTTATTTTTTATATTCTGTTAATCTTTAAAAGCACTGTTTGAAACAAACTTAGGCATAAATTTTTTCATAGCCTCTTTCATTCTCTGCTCAGGGGATAAAACGAGTTTTATAGCGCCATTACCCTCGCTTGATGCTATAAGCACATAGGCATTAGGGTCTGTTTTATTACAAGCAAAAAGTGTTGTTGTGTACTTTCGCTCATCCTTTTTGTAAGGATTGTACTTTTCAATGCTCTCAACCTCAGAAAGATTAAAGGAAAGAATTCTCTTGCGCATGCTTTTAGACATTATTTTATCTACATCAAGAACTCCGTTTGTTATAATATATTCATACTCTAAACTAAAACGGCAGGAGAACTTATATGCAAAGTAAAACTCAATGGCAGCAAGCACAAGGCCTATTGTGTTAGGTCCTAAAAACAGTATGATAACAAAGAAAAGTATTATTGCCGCCAACCATATGCCTAAAACTGCAAAAACCTGTTTTGCAGTTTTCTTTACGGGAACTATCTGTTCAAAAAAAGTATCCATTTAATTTTCCTCCGAAAATTCATATTCATTTTGTCCATTATACTACAAAACCTATTTAACTTGCAATACTAATTATTTTGTTATATAATAAAATTTATAAAATGTTCAAAAAAGGATGCATTTTAAGATGAAAAAAGAAAAAGGAAACAGAAACACACTTATCTGGATATATAAAAACTGTAAAAAATATATCCCTGCGATATTTTTGCTTACATTTATAAGCGTTATTGTAGCGGTAAGTTTTGTTGCTTTAGCATTGGTTTCAAAAAATATACTTGATATTGCAACGCATGATACAAAGGGCAACCTTTTAGTTTGCGCATTATGGCTTTTTGGAATAATAATATTCCAGATAACTCTAAGCGCAATTTCCTCTTCTCTTAATGTTCATATATCTTCAAAACTTACAATTCACTTAAGAAAAAATCTTTTTTCTTCGGTTATGAGAAAAAAATATTCCACACTTGCGGATAAACACTCAGGCGATATTCTCAATCGCTTCACTTCGGATACCGAGGTTGTTGTTAGTGCAATAGTAGGCATTATCCCAAGCACCGCATCGCTTATTGCAAAAATTATTTCGGGTGTTGGAACACTGCTTGTGCTAAACAGCAATTTTGCAATAATTGTTCTGGCTATCGGTGTTGTTTTCCCCGCTATTGGCAGGCTTGTGAATAAAAAATACAAATATTTACATAAAGAATGTCAGCGCACCGAGGGTGAAACCCGTTCGTTTTTACAGGAATGTTTTGAAAACTCAATCGTTATAAAATCATTCGTAAGCGAAGCGCCGTTTCTTAAAAAACTCGGTAGTTATATGCTTTCTCACTACCGGCTTAAAATGAAGCGTAACAATATCTCGATAATTACACATGTTGGACTATATTCTTTCTTTAATATTGGATATTATGCTGTTCTTCTGTGGGGCGCAGGAAACATCTCCCGCGGGGTTATGACCTACGGTACATTAATGGCGTTTCTTCAACTCGTTTCTCAACTCAGGGCGCCTCTGCAGAATGTTTCGGGAATTATTCCGCAATACTATTCAGCTATAGCCTCAGCAGAACGAATTATTGAGCTTGAAAACGGAAACAAGGATAACTCGCCTATAGAAGTAAAAACTGATTTTGAATTTATCAAGGCTCAAGACCTTAATTTCTCTTATTCTGATGAACACGCCCTTAAAAACTGTTCTTTTGTTGCTAAGAGAAATGAAATTACCGCATTCACAGGCAAATCGGGTTGCGGTAAAAGTACGCTCTTTAAGTTGATATTAGGTCTTTTTGATGCCGATAGCGGCACTCTTACGCTTGACGATGAAACCGCTCTCAATTCCTCAACAAGAGGTCTTTTTGCATTTGTTCCGCAAGGCAATCTTATCCTTTCTGGAAGCATTAGGGATAATCTTACATTGTTTGATGAAAATATAAGCGAAGAAGAACTTATATCGGCAACTAAAAACGCAGAAATTTATGATTATATTGCATCCCTGCCCGATGGGTTTAACACACGCCTTGCAGAAAGAGGCGCAGGTCTTTCGGAGGGACAGATTCAACGTCTTGCAATAGCACGTGCGCTTATCTACGGTGCTCCTGTTCTGCTTCTCGATGAGGCAACCTCTGCACTCGATGAGGCAACCGAAGCCAAAGTTCTTGCAAACATAAAAGCTCTTCCCGATAAAACTGTACTCTTTATAACACACCGTAAAAAGAGCCTTGAAGTTTGTGATAGAATAATTAAAGCCACAAGCAAGGGCTATGAAACAATTAAAGAATAAAAATAACAAAAAACGAGGTTTTTTAACCTCGTTTTTTTAATTCCTTAACTGTAGAATTCATAACATCATAAAGTTTATCGCCAACTTCGGCGGTATGTAAATCGATAAATTGTTCGGGATAAACTACCTCGAGTACACGAAAATCAACCGTAGTTGTTCTACGAAATAAGTTTTTCACAATGCTTCTTGTGTTATTTATAGCACACGCAACAATAGGAACTTCTGCCTTATAGGCGATTTTAAATGCGCCGTTTCTAAAGGGGAGCAAATCTCCGTCTGTTTTATTTGTGTATCCCTCAGGGAAAAGCGCAACCGAGTTTTCACCCGATTTTATAAGTTTTGCCGCATTAACTATTGTTTTTGCGGCTTCTCGGTTGTTCTCTCTGTCTATTGGTAAACACTTGAGTTTTCCCATAATATTTGCAATAAATGGCATCTCGGTATAAATTTCCTTTTTACCTATGAAAGCGATTTCACTATCGGGCAGAGCGTAATAAATTATTGCGGGGTCAAAATCATGCTGGTGGTTACAAACAAGCAAAAATCTTGTATCTTCGGGCACTTTTTCTATTCCGCTTATATTAATTTTAACCCCAAAAAGTTTAAACACCATTGGTAAACTGTATTTCACAAGTGTTCTATAAAAAGTTTCACTCTTTTTAGTAACCTCTTTTTTTCGCACAAGCACGACTGCAAGCACAAAAAATATTACGTGCATTATTATAAATCCTAAAAACAGCCCTATAAATATAAGCGGCACCGTAATAAAGGACCATGTTTGCCTGAAAATTCCAAATACCCACTCGCCGCAAAGCATAAGTATTGCACTTGCTATAAGATAAATATATATCATCACAAACCTACCTAATTTTGTTTTCTTACTATTCCATATTCGTCATAGCGATTGTAGTACGGGCACTGCTTATTCTGATTAGAAAGAAATCTTACCATTTCATCCTCATCAAGATTAACATCGCAGTAATATTCATCATACTCTTCGTCATAGAGAAAGTTTGCGCAACTTTCACACATTTTTTCATTCATATCGGCGTCCCGTTATCTCTTAGCGTACCAATCGTTTTTCTCGATGCCGTTTTCTTCCATATAAGTATATGGGTCAACATCATCATAAATGAAAGCGTGTAGAACTTTTGATGCATAGTCTATATCATAATAAACATTTGAGCCAACTTTGGGTATTTTCTTCGTAGGCATTTGATATTCATCCAACGGAATTCTTGTTTGCTCAAAGGTTGGAGAATCAAGAAGAATGCTAGTTGCAAGACTTATAATATCTCCATAAGAAAGCGATGTTTCGCTGCAAGGAATAAGCGCCTTTGCAAGAGATATGTACTGTGTCTTAGATAGGGTTGTTGCCTTGTTGAAGAGTTGCTCCATAACATAACGTTGACGCTCGGTTCTACCCTGGTCGTTAGCGGTTCCATTTTCGGTTGCGGCATATCTTATTCTCGCATAAGCCACCGCCTGTATTCCGTTAAGAAGTTGTTTGCCGGGATTTTTAACATAGTGTTTAGAAGGACTAATTCCCATATACTCGCACTGCTCTTCAACCAAGGAATTAAGATGGTTTTTACAGGTGAGTTCGCCCTTTGTAACGGTAGCCTCTATGCCACCAACCGCATCAATAATATCTGCCATACCATAAAAATTAACGGTTGCATATTCAGATATATCAAGACCGAAACACTTATTAAGTGTCTTTACGGCAAGTTCCGGACCACCTTTTGAATAGGCATAATTTATCTTGTTATATGTTGTTTTACCATCATATTCTATCGGCACAAGTGAATCACGCATAACCGAAGTTATTTTAATCTTTTTAGTTTCGGTGTTTGCACTTAAAATCATAATACTATCAGATAAGCCCTCAAACGATTTTGTATCACGGGAATCTATACCGAAAAGGGCAATATTAACAATCCTTTTGTTAATAATTTCGGTAAAACCTAAATCAACTTCTCCATCCGATAAATCATTATAGTTATAACTGAAGAACTTGAAGAACACACCAACAAGAATTGCTAAAACAACAAGCAATGAAATAACGGTTATTAGTAATGCCTTTTGCCATTTTTTCATCTTTGACTGCTTGTTCTTTTTATTCTTTACTACTTTCTGTTTTTTTCCTGCCGCATGTTTACCCTTAGAAGTAGATTTACTTGATATTTCTTTTTCCTCTTCAAAAACAAACATATTATCCATTTCTTCTCACCTTTATCTTATCTTTCTACAAGTGTTTTATATATTTCGCTCTTTTTGATTCCCGATGCGCCTGCCGCCTGTTTTGCAGCACTTGATACCGATTCGCCCTTTTCTATAAGGCACAGTGCAAGTTTTACCGCATCTTCGAGCGTTAATTTTTCCTCTTTTTCTTTCTCTTTACCTGTAACTATCAAAACAAATTCGCCTTTAGGGGTGTTTTCCTCAAAAAAGGAAAGTGCATCCGAAAGGCTTGTACGCATAACCGTTTCATGAAGTTTTGTAAGTTCACGGCAAACGGCTATTTTTCTATCGCCGAAATATTCCAGCATATCCTTTAGTGTTGCCAATAACTTGTGCGGTGCCTCATAGAAAATCATTGTTCTTGTCTCATTTTTTATCTCTTCAAGATGCCTTTTTCTTACCGATTTATTAACCGATAAAAACCCCTCAAAGCAAAATCTTCCCGAAGGCATACCCGAAAGTGCAAGGGCGGTTGTAACGGCGCTTGGTCCCGGAACAGATTCTACCGAGATACCTGCATTATGTGCTGCATCAACAAGTTCTTCACCGGGGTCGGAAATTGCGGGCATACCTGCATCCGAAACAAGAACGCAATTTTCTCCCTTTGCAATACGGGCAAGAATCTGTTCTCCCCTGTCCAACTTATTGTGCTCATAGTAGGAAATCATTTCCTTTTTTATGCCTAAATGATTAAGCAATTTAACGGTTACCCTTGTATCCTCCGCAGCAATAAAATCACAGTTTTTAAGCGCCTCGGCGGCTCTTGGACTTAAATCGCCGAGATTACCAATCGGCGTACCGACAACATAAAGTTTTGCACTCATTATTAAAGATACGCCTCCTTATACGCTCCATAAATCTCTACCATTTCAGGTGAAAATTCCCCGTTTTCCTCAACATAGAGGGTCGGCTCTATTCTAAGCCCTATATTTCCGCCTTTTCTTCCCTCAACAAGAACAAGCCACGGCTCTTCGCCCTTTCTTTGTGCTACAAGGCGAAGTCTCTTAGGCTCTATCTTATAATCGCTCATAAGCTTCATAAGCTCACTAAGTCGCTCAGGGCGGTGGCACATACAAAGTCTGCCCGAAGTTTGCAAAAGTTTTGATGAAACCCTTATTATGTCCTCAAGATTACAAGCAATTTCGTGCCTTGCGGTTGCTTCAACGCTATCGGGATTTTTAAGCCCCGCACCCGCCGCCTTATAGGGCGGATTACAGGTAATAAGCGTGTGACACCCAAAATCTATTTTGCCTTTTAAATCATTAAGGTCACTGCAAATAGGGATGAACTTTTCTAAATTTAATTCTTCTTTTGTCCTTTGAGCAAGAAAGATTGCCTCTTCGCTTATATCAACACCTATGGCACTCTTTACAGAATCCTCACGGAGCATAAGAAATGGAATTATTCCACAACCTGTGCCAAGGTCTACTAGGCTATCTTTTTTCTTTGGTTTCGCAAAATGGCTTAACACCACCGCATCCGTTCCAAAGGTGTGGTGGCGTGTAACATTTATAAAAAAGTTTTTGCCAAGCGGCTCTTTTTTTAACTGCGGCTCCATTTTACTCCCTGTGGGGTATCTTCAAGTGTGATACCCATCTCTTTTAATTTATCACGAATTTCATCGGCAGTTTTAAAGTCTTTAGCCTTTCTCGCTTCGGTTCTCTTTTCAATTAGCGCCTCTATATCGGCATCGAGAACCTCTTCTTTGCGGTTGTAAACAAGACCTAAAACGAAGGTTAATTCATCGAAAAGTTTTGCACATTCTAAAAGCGCTTCTTTTCCTGCACCCTCGGCTATAAGTGTGTTAATATCTCTTACAAGACTAAAGAGTGCCGCTAATGCATCGGCTGTATTAAGGTCATCCTCCATAGCGGTGATGAATTCGTTTCTTCTCTTCTCTATAAACTCGGGTTTTTCGCCACCCTCATTAGCATTTGAGAGAGAAAAATCAAGATTATCACGGCAGGTATAAAGACGCTCAAGTGCATTTTTACCCTGTTCGATAATATCAACCGAATAGTTTATAGGGCTTCTATACTGTGAAGAAATCATAAGATAACGGATAGGCTCATAGCCATACTTCTCGGCAACATCACGAACGGTGAAGAAGTTGCCAAGCGACTTCGACATTTTATGGTTATCAACATTGATAAATCCGTTATGCATCCAATAGTGAGCAAAATCGCATCCGTTTGCACACTCACTTTGGGCTATTTCATTTTCGTGGTGGGGGAATATAAGATCAAGGCCACCGCAGTGAATATCAATAGTTTTACCGAGATATCTCTCTGCCATAGCCGAACACTCTATATGCCAACCCGGTCTACCCATACCCCAAGGCGACTCCCAAGAAGGCTCGCCCGGTTTAGCACCTTTCCAAAGACAGAAATCCATCGGGTCTTCCTTGATTTCAGCAACATTTATTCGTGCCCCTGCCTCAAGGTCCTCGAGTGGTTGATGCGAAAGTTTTCCGTACTCATCGAACTTTTTAGCGCGGAAATAAACATCTCCGTTCGACTCATATGCAAAGCCTTTGCTTACGAGCTCACTAATTATTCTCTTGATTTCCTCGATATTCTCGGTTGCTCTCGGGTGGTGGGTTGCTTCTCGGATATTTAGTCCCTTTGCATCCACCCAAAATTCCTTAATAAATCTCTCGGCAACCTCTAATACGGTTGTTCCCTCTTCGTTTGCTTTTTTTATGAGTTTATCATCAATATCTGTGAAGTTCTGAACAAAAGAAACCTCATAGCCTCTCCACTCAAGATAACGGCGCAAAACATCGAACACACATAAAGGTCTTGCGTTACCGATATGAATATAGTTATATACCGTAGGTCCGCAGGCATATATTTTCGCCTTGCCTTCCTCAATCGGTATAAATTCATCCTTTTTTCTTGTAAGGGTATTAAAAATGCGCATAACTATTCTCCTAATTGCTTTTCAAGTTCTTTGATGCGTTTTTCAAGCGCATCCATCTTTTGCCAAACGGGGTCGGTAATATGAATTTGGTCAAGTGGTTTTGGTGCAACCCTCTTGCCGTCCTGTTTAACAACCCTTGCAGGAACACCCACAACGGTTGAATTGGGCGGAACCTCTTCAAGCACAACCGCACCTGCGGCAACACGGGAATTATCCCCGATTTTAAAGGGGCCTAAAACCTTTGCACCCGCACTTATCATAACATTGTTACCAATGGTTGGGTGACGCTTGCCGACATCCTTACCCGTTCCACCCAAGGTAACGCCCTGATAAATCAAAACATCGTCACCTATTTCGGCAGTTTCACCTATCACGATACCAACACCGTGGTCTATAACAAGTCTTCTACCGATAGTAGCACCCGGGTGAATTTCAATTCCTGTTTTTCTAACTGCCTTTTGTGACACATAACGCGCCAAAAAGTAAAGCTTGTGTTTATAATAAAAATGCGCTCTTCGATGCATCCTTATCGCTCTAACGCCGGGATAAAGGAATAACACTTCGAAGAAGTTACGAGCCGCAGGGTCACGTTCTCGAACTGCATTTACATCCTCAATCATTCTCTTGAACAAGAAATCTCCTCCTTTTATTTCGACGGGTCAATATACTCCTTGCAGGCAGCTAAATAGATAGCGCCCGATATAATACATAATACTGCCGAAATCCAGAAAAGTATACTAATAACTAAATTTGCAGCGCCTACAAAGGCTGCGTTATTTATGCCGAAATCTTCAATTAAAACATAGGCAAAGAGGGCGAGAACTATGCCAACCATTTGCGAAACAGTTTTAAGTTTGCCCCACATATTTGCCGCAACTACCTTACCTCCCGAAGAAACGGTTACAAGGCGAAGTGAAGAAACCATAAATTCTCTAAATAAAACTATGAAAACGATAGCAACCATTTGCCAACAATAGCCCGTTCCTGCAAATACAAAGATGAAGCCTAAATATGCGCTTGTTGTTAACATCTTATCGGCAAGAGGGTCTAAAAATTTGCCAAAATCGGTTACAAGGTTATACTTTCTTGCCATTTTACCATCTATCATATCGGTAAGTGATGCAGCAGCAAAAAGAACTAAAGAAATTAAAAATCTATAAGGTAAAGCCTCTATTAACATAACCGCCATAAAAATCGGCGTTGCTATCATTCTTGCGATTGTTAATTTATTCGGTGTATTCATATCGTTTCTCCTAACAAATCATAATCTATACAGTCGTTTATCTGTACCTTTACAAAGTCCCCTATTTTTAAAGGTTTATCTGCCATAAAGAAGATTTTTCCATCAACTTCAGGCGCATCGGCGGGTGTTCTGCCGAAATAACACTTGATATAATCGTTCCATCCCTCGATTAAAACCTCGGTTTCGTTTCCAAACTTTTCTTCGTTTTTCTCGGCGGCAATGGTTAGCTGCATTTCCATAATGTTATCCATTCTATCCGCATTAGTTTGTTCATCTACCTGATTATCAAAGGTAGCTGCAACAGTATCCTCCTCGGGAGAATATGTGAAGCAACCGAGTCTATCAAATCTTTTTTCCTTTACAAATTCTGCCATTTCGCAAAACTGTTCTTCTGTTTCCCCGGGGAAACCTGTTATAAAGGTTGTTCTTAAGGTGATATCGAGAATTTTTGCCCTTATCTTATCAATAAGCGCCGAAAGGGACTCCTTATCTCCCTTTCTGTTCATTTTCTTGAGAATTTCGCCATTCACGTGTTGAAGCGGAATATCAAGATAATTAACCAACTTTTCTTCATTTGCTATTGTGTCAAGAAGTTCATCGGTGATTTTATCGGGATATGTGTAAAGCGTTCTTATCCAATGAATGCCCTCTAACTTTGCAAGTTCCCTTAATAATTCGGCAAGGCGAGGCTCTCCATAGATATCAGTGCCGTATGCGGTGGTATCCTGTGCCACAACGATTAACTCTTTAACGCCGCGTTTTGCAAGGCTCTCGGCCTCTCGAACACAATCCTCAATTTTGCGGCTTCTCATCCTACCCCTGATTTGAGGGATAGCACAGTAGGTGCAACAGTTATCGCATCCGTCTGCTACCTTTAGGTATGCAGTAAATGGAAGTCCACCTAAAATTCTCTCGCCGTTTAAATCAAGGTTTTCTTTTTCGCCGAACGAGTTAACCTTTTCGCCCTTTATTGCCTTTTCGGTAATTTCGGCAATTCTTTCGTTTGAGCCTATACCAACACAAACATCAACCTCAGGAATTTCCTCGGTTACATCATCCTTATATCTTTCTGCAAGACAACCTGTTACAATAAGTGCCTTACATTTTCCGCCCTGCTTATACTGAGCGCAATCAAGAATGTTTTCTATTGCCTCTTTTTTGGCATCCTCTATAAAACCACACGTGTTAATTATAATCGCATCGGCATCTGCCTCTTCAGATACAATTTCAAAACCTGCCTGTTTTAAGGAATATAGCATCATTTCGGCATCCACTTGATTTTTAGGACAACCGAGTGACACCATACAAACTTTACTCATAATATTCCAACTCTTCAATACAATTTTTTAGAACCTCACGAACTGCGCCATAGGAAAAGCCTTTCCTTATAAGCGCCGCAAAGACCTTTTCTTTAGCCTTCTTATCGGTGAGTTTATCTTTATATTTTTTATCTATAAGATTCTTTATTTTTTCTTCTTCGCTTACTTGAGGGTTTTCCACAACCTCTTTTGCGAGGTCAAACGGAACGCCCTTGTTTATAAGTTTAAAGATAGTTTCTCTTTTAGAAATATTAGCACTCTCGCATCGCTCAGCATAGTTTTCGGCAAAACGGCGGTCATCAAGCATTTTAAGCTCAATTAGTCTTGCTATTACCGCCGCGATTGCTTTTTCTGAAAATTTTGCCTTTTTGAGTTTATCGTAAAGCGCTTTTTCGGTTAGTGCCCCCCTGTCAAGATACCAAAAAGCTCTTGATTTGGCACGAGACACATCCGATTCAAACAAAAGGGCTTCACATTTTTCTTTTGAGATACTGTCATCCTCATGTAAACAATAAAGACTTACAATATCGTTATCAAGTAAAATCTCCTCGTTTGTATCAAAGGTAATTTTCGAAAGATGTTGCTTCTCTTTTGATATTGAAATTATCCTCATTAATCTTCAACCGCAATATCAATATTTACCTTTTTGCGCTCTCTAACAACAGGCTCTGCCTCAATAGGCATTATAACCTCTTCCTCCTCGGCGGGTTTGCCCTTTTTCTGCTTTTCAGCATCATAGAAAGCAAAGATTTTATCTTCTATTTCCTTACAGAGTTCCTTGTTTTCAGTAAAGAGTTTCTTAACGTTATCTCTTCCTTGACCGAGTCTTGTTTCTCCGTAATAGAACCAAGCGCCTGAACGAACAAGGATACCGGTTTTAAGACCAACGTCTACTATCTCGCCCTCATGCGAAACACCCTTGCCGTACATAATATCGAATTCTGCCTCTTTGAATGGAGGTGCTACCTTGTTCTTAACAATCTTTGCCCTTGTTCTTGAGCCAATGAGTTCTCCGTTTTCTTTGAGTGCCTCAATTTTTCTAACATCTATTCTAACACTTGCGGCAAACTTTAACGCTCTACCGCCCGTTGTAGTTTCACTGCTTCCGTAAATAACACCGATTTTATCACGAAGTTGGTTGATAAATATTGCGGCGCATCCTGTTTTAGAAAGTGCACCCGTGAGTTTGCGAAGTGCTTGTGCCATAAGGCGAGCAAGTTGGCCCACGTGAGAGTCACCCATATCGCCCTCAATTTCTGCCTTGGTAACTAGAGCCGCAACCGAGTCGATAACAATTATATCAATAGCGCCTGAACGAACAAGTGCTTCGGCAATTTCTAATGCCTGTTCACCTGAATCGGGCTGTGAAACGAGAAGTGAATCAATATCAACACCGAGTGCTGCAGCATAAACAGGGTCTAGCGCATGCTCAACATCTATAAATGCCGCTGTTCCGCCTGATTTTTGTGCCTCGGCTACACAGTGAAGTGCAACTGTAGTTTTACCCGAAGATTCCGGACCATAAATCTCTATAATTCTTCCCTTTGGGATACCGCCTATACCGAGAGCTAAATCAAGTGTTAGTGAACCTGTTCCTATGTGTTCAACAGTCATAGCGGCATTTTCGCCAAGACGCATAATAGCGCCCTTACCATATTCCTTTTCAATCTGCTCCATTGCAGTTTTAAGGGCTTTTTCTCTGCCCTCTGAATTTGCCTTGATATTAGTTTTCTTTTCTGCCATAATAAGACCTCCTTAATTTTATAATCTTATTGTATATTGCCTACTGTCCCAAAAACCACCCTATTAATGCCTGAAGCATCCTTAACTGTGGTAATATTTTGGAATCCGTTACTTTTTAAAATTTCTGAAACCTTTTTATCTTCGTTTATTCCAACCTCAAACATAAGCATTCCGCCCTCTACTAAAGCTTGCTTATAGTTTTCGGTAATTGCTCTATAAAATTCTAGTCCATCCTCGCCGCCTAAAAGCGCCGTTTCGGGTTCAAACGCAACCTCGGGTGAAGTAATGTTCATTTCACTCGGAGGTATATAGGGGGGATTGCTCACAATAAGGTCATATTTTTTATCATTTCCACTACCTATGAGAACATCTCCTAAAATAAACTCAACATTTTCTACTTTGTTTATTTGAGCGTTTTCCTTTGCATAACGCATTGCCTCTTCGTATTTTTCAACAGCGGTTACCTTTGCGCTTTTTTTCTCGCGTGCAATAGTTATCGCTATACAGCCACTACCTGTGCAAAGGTCTAAAACATTAACATTTTCTCTCTGCCTTAAAAAATCAAGCGCGGTATCTATAAGGGTTTCTGTATCCGCTCTCGGAATTAGCACACCGGGGCCCACCTTGTAGGTGCCACCATAAAATCCCCATTCGCCGATTATATACTGAAGTGGATATCTAATGCTTCTCTGCTTTATTATTGCGGTGAGATTATTTTGTTGGAACTGTGTAAGTTCCTTACCTGCATTCATAATTATCTCGGCATTAGTAAAGCCTGTTATATGTTTTATAATCTGCTTTGCCTCGAAAACATAGTCTTCAATTTTAAAGCTTTCAAGTTGTCTTTTTGTATCGTTATATGCTTCAAAAACAGTCATTTTTTACTCTTCTTTATTGTCTATACTACGGTCAACATCAGGTGTTTCGGGTTCACATGCTTTAAGCGCCGCAATGGCAATTTCTATCATATCATCCTCGGGCTCAACGGTTGTTATTCTCTGAAGCCAAAGGCCGGGTGCGGATATAATTCTTGTTATAACATTATCGTATTTTCCGCAAATCTTCAAAACTTCATAACCAACTCCGCAAATAAGCGGTACCATAAGAATTTTAACTATAACCCAAAGCCACGCCACATCGTAAACACTTGGGAATATGTGTTGCACTATCGTTGTGAAGATAACGCTTATTAAAATCATAAGTATCATAAATGAAGTTCCGCATCTTGGATGAAATCTCTTTTGCTTTTTAACGTTTTCAACCGTTAATTCAAGACCCTTTTCGTAACAAAAGATAGTTTTATGTTCAGCCCCGTGATACATAAATACTCGTTTTATATCCTTCATAAAGGAAACGAGCCACACATAGCCAACAAAAACTGCAAGTTTTATAAGCTGTTCAATAAGCGAACGAGTTACCTTTGCAAATTCACTCTTAAAAAGCCACTCAAGTCCCCCAACTATAAGTCGAGGCAAAAGCATAAAAAGAACAACTGCAAGAGCAACGCCTAACACCACACCGATTACCATAATGATGTTTACAATAATATTCTTTTTCTCTTCGCTTAATTTCTCATCTTCCTCTTCTTCAAAATCGGTAAATCCCGATTTATCCGCAGAAAGCATCATAGCCTTATAGCCCTGTATCATAGATTCAACAAAACCTACAACACCTCTGAATATAGGCAATTTTAAAAACTTGATTTTATCCTTGATACTTTTATCTTCGAGATAGGTAATATCTATTTCCTTGTTCGGCATTCTTACTGCCATAGCGGTTTTTTCGGGACTTTTCATCATAATTCCTTCAATAAGCGCCTGACCGCCGATTGCTGTATACTTAGCCAAATTATTCATCCTTTTCTTCTGTTTCTTGTGCTGTTTCCTGTGCTGCATCCGAAGAATCCATAAGTTCAACAACCTCTTCCGTCTGCGGAATATACAGCGGCAGAACAATAACAACTTTTGTTCCTACATTTTCTGTGCTTTCGATAAATAGTAGTCCCTGGTGTTGCTTGATTATTTCATCGGCAACTGCAAGGCCTATACCCGAGCCGCGCACCGTTTTGTTGGCTTTATAGAATTTTTCTTTTACCCTATCAATATCCTGTGCGGGTATACCAACACCTGTATCCTTAACTGAGATACGAACACACGCCTCATCCATACTTTGTTCTATAAGCACCTGTCCGCCACTCTCGGTATATTTAACCGCATTGTCTATAACATTTATAAACACCTGTTTTAATCGGTTTTTATCGCCCAAAACGGTTACCTGTTCGGGAATGTGGGCACATATCAAATCAATACCCTGTTGACGTGAAAGTTCGGTATACATATTTGATGCTTCAACAATCAAAGCCGTAACATCAACGGGGAGTGCCTCAACGGTTAATCTACCTGTTTCCATACGCGAGAAATCAAGCAAGTCTTCAACAAGACCCGATAATCTCTCCGATTCGCCAAGCACAACCTCAAGGCCTCTCTTAACCAAATCATTATCGGCACCTAATGACATCATCGCCGTTTCGCCCCAACCTCTTATAGCGGTAAGCGGTGTGCGAAGTTCGTGGGAAACAGAAGAAATAAAGTCATTTTTCATACTCTGTGCCCTATCAAGCTCGGTTGCCATATAGTTAATGGTATCGCAAAGTTCGCCGATTTCATCGTTTTTGTTTATATCTATTCTTGCCTTAAAATCGCCCATTGCGATTTTTCTTGCAGTATTACTTACATCGTGAATAGGTCTTACAATAGATTTTATAAAGTACAGAGCTGATGCCGCACTGAGTGCCAAAACCACACCGCCCACAAGGAATATCATTACCGCAAAGAAGAAACTGTTACTGTTAGCCTTTTTCATTGAGGTTATAAATCGGTAAGCACCTATCTTATTGCCCTCGGCATCCTTAATAATCACACTACTTGCAAGGATTTCCTCGCCCGAAGCATTCTTGCCCATATAACTTGCGGTGCCCGAGGTAGAACTGAGTGCTTTTTCATAATCGGGCATCTTTTCGCCTATCACTTGGAATCCTGTTGTCGTAACAAGAACATCGCCCTCGGCATCTATTACCTGTACCTCAATTTTATCCTTATGCTCAAACGAGGTTGCAAGATTAACTGCCGTACTATAAAAACCGTTCTCCCCTGCACCCTCAAGTGCTAAAAACGAGGAGGCGTATTCTTCTGCAAGGTCGTAAACCCTTGTGTTGTAAATATTCACATAAACAATCGAGGAAACAATACACACAGCAACAACAAGTGCTACTACTATCAAAAACATATTAAAAAACCATCGCATAGCAATGCTCTTAAATTTTAATTCAATTTGCATATCCTTTCCTCCTTTTTTGTTTTTTTGTTATCTTTTACTTAACCCATTTGTAACCGAGTCCCCAAACAGTAAGCAGATGTTTAGGCTCTGATGGGTCATCTTCTATCTTCATACGAAGTCTTCTTATATTAACATCAACTATTTTTTCTTCTGCGAAATAGTTGGCTCCCCAAACCTTTGTTAAAATATCATTTCTCGATAAAACCACATCAGGATTATTAAAGAAATAATCAACCATCTGGAATTCAACCTGTGTAAGTTCAATATTTTTACCGCTTTTGGTAAGTGTTCTGCGGCGGATATTTAATGTAAATTCTCCGAGCGATATTTCATCCGAAGAAATATTTATCTTTTTCGCCGATTGCATTTCAACACGGCGGTAAAGTGAATCCACACGTGCAAGAAGTTCTGTTGGGCTGAACGGTTTTGTTATGTAATCATCAGCACCCATCATAAGACCGCTGATTTTATCCATCTCCTGTGTTCGAGCCGTTAGCATTATAACGCCGAGTGTTTCGCTGCGCTTTCTAAGTTCTTTACAAAGCGTAAATCCATCCATACCCGGCATTGAGATATCAAGCAATGCAATATCAAAACCTAAAACATCGGTATCATAGATATCAAGTGCTTCCTCTCCTGAGCCCGCTTCAATAACTGTATAACCTGCTCTTTTAAGATTAATTGCTTCGAATTCGCGAATTGCCGCTTCATCCTCTGCTATGAGTATACGTTTCATTTCCTTCGCCTCTAATCTATCAATTTAAAACTTGCTATAAATTCTTTGGTAAGTTGTTCTTTTTCTTCGCCTGAACCTGAAATTTTATATGCAAAAACCATTCCGTTTTCTCTTGCTAACTCAACAAGACCATTTCGGTTGTAATCTTTACTATCCCATTTTCTTTCATCAATTACCTGTAGCCTTGCCATCTCTTCGCCGATAGTTTCGGTTTCAGCATCATAATGATAAATAACCCTCATCTTTCGGTCTACATCCTTAAGTACCGAAATCTTACCCACAAACCTTTCGGGAACGGTTAGATAATACCCATCATTAAAATTCATTATGGTGCAGACCTTTTTGGTTAATATCGCGCCATTAAAGGAGTACCAATCGGTGTAATAGAGCGTTTCTTGATTTTTATAGAACACCGATGGTAGTACCGACTGAATGGGGATTTCAACTATTCCATCATCATTTATATCCTTGGCGGGAATAGTTGCCGCGCGAAGCGTTAAAATGTTCTGACCTGTATTACTGCTAAGCAAGGGATTTACAAGTTTATTCTGCTCGATATAAAGCACTTCGGTGATAGCACCTGCACCCTTTATAGCATCTATATAGATTGCAGGTTCTCCATTTGAGAGGGTAGAAACCACCGGCGCATTAACCGATTCTACATTAGTATCAAGCAAACAACCGCAGATTTCTTCAACTCCGTTATCGGTTAAACTGTAAAGTCCCGCATAGTTTGTATTTTCGGCAGGATTAAAGTTAACTATAAAAACATCATTTTTATCATCTTTATTCAAATCTTCACAAAGAAAATGGGTATAACGTTGAAGCATTCTCTGCGAAAGTGTTTTGCCCGAAAAAGTATAAACTGCCAACTGTTTCTCGGTTGTTCCGTAAATCTCGAAGCCGACTAAGATTTCCATTACTCCATCTGCATTAAGGTCACAGAAATCTATCATCTCAACTCCACCCGCTACGACCTTTGCTTCTGCTACAGAAAACCATTTGCCCGACTCGGATGTGAGAACATTTAAATTCATATAGGTTGTATCCCTATCGGTTGTGGAATAAAGCGCATAGGCTTCGAAAATCCCATCTGCATTTATATCGTTTTGAATAACCGCCGAATGATAATGCCCACCCGTTGGATATTTAAGGGTATAGTTTGTGCCGATTTTCTCATGCAGAGCCTCCGCTATGGAAGCGAGTTCTCCTGTTAGTTCAGGCGGAGATAACAGTTCGCTTATATCTGCCGTAAAGAGTGAACAACCGCACATATTAAACATCATAACAAACACAAGAAATATTCCTATTATTCTTGCTTTTTTCATTTTTTCCGCCCTCCTTTTTGAGAAATTCGTCTACTTTTCATTGGAACATAAATATACATAATAGATTATATCATATTATATATAAAAAATAAAGAATTTTTTGTAAATAAAAATGCAAAAAAGAGCAGTTTTTTGTTCTCTCAAAAAACTGCTCTTTCACACTATTAGTTCATAAGATTACCGATTATTTTCACCCTACTAGTTTAGCCTCTCCGCCTAAAACTGTTTCTTTGGTTATGATAACCTTTTTTATCTCCTTTTTCGAAGGAATTTCAAACATTATATTCTGTAAAACGCCCTCTATAATAGAGCGAAGTCCGCGCGCACCCGTTTTTCTCTCTACGGTTAATTTTGCAATTTCTTTAAGGGCGTCCGCCTCGAACTCGAGTTCCACATCATCCATCTTAAAGAGAGCCTCATACTGTTTTGTAACGGCGTTTTTCGGCTCGGTCATAACACGGATAAGGGTTTGCTCATCCATAGCATCAAGACTTGTGATAACCGGCACTCTGCCAACAAGTTCAGGAATAAGCCCGAACTTAACCAAATCTTTATGCATAACCTGAGAGGCTATTGCCTCTTTCTCAATATCCTTTGCAGACTTAACATCCGCGCCAAAGCCGAGACTGCTTCCTCCGATACGTTTTTCAATTATTTTTTCAATCCCGTCAAAAGCACCTGCGCAGATAAACAAAATGTTTGTTGTATCAATCTGAATAAATTCCTGTTGGGGATGCTTCCCGCCGCCCTGTGGCGGAACATTAGCAACCGTGCCCTCAAGAATTTTGAGAAGCGCTTGTTGAACACCTTCACCACTAACATCCCTTGTGATAGATGGGTTTTCAGACTTTCTTGCGATTTTATCGATTTCATCGACATAGATAATACCGTGCTGTGCCTTTTCAATATCATAATCTGCCGCCTGAATAAGACGCAAAAGGATATTTTCAACATCCTCGCCTACATATCCTGCTTCGGTTAATGTAGTAGCATCTGCTATAGCAATCGGGACATCTATTATCTTAGCGAGGGTTTGCGCAAGAAGTGTTTTACCTACACCCGTAGGGCCGAGCATAAGCACATTACTCTTAGAAAGTTCAACATCACTTTCGTTTGCTTTGAATATTCTCTTGTAATGATTGTAAACCGCAACCGAAAGGGTTTTCTTAGCGTTATCCTGACCAATTACATAAAGGTCAAGCTGATTTTTAATTTCGGAAGGTGTTGGGAATTTAAAATCTTTCTTCTCTGCCTTTTTCTTGCGCTTGTTCTGGGGTTGCATATCATAGAGTAACGAACTGCAGAACTCGATACAAGAATCGCAGATATAAACGCCGGGACCCTTTACAAGGTGGTTTACCTCTTCCTGTGTTTTTCCGCAAAAGGAGCAACAAATCTCCTTATCATTAGCGTTAGCCATAATGCTTCCTCTTATCTCTTTGTAATAACCTTATCAATAAGGCCATATTCAGCAGCCTCTGCCGCCGACATAAAGTTATCTCTTTCGGTATCCTTTTCAATTACCTCAAGAGGTTTGCCTGTTGCCTCTGATAAAATTTTATTAATGTTAGAACGTGTTTTTTCAATGTGACGCGCGTGAATAAGAATATCACTTGCCTGACCCTCTGCCGAGCCTAATGGCTGATGAATCATTATCTCACTGTTTGGAAGAGCATATCTCTTTCCCTTTGCGCCTGCAGCCAAAAGGAATGCACCCATACTTGCCGCCATGCCCATGCAAATTGTGCTTACATCACACTTGATATACTGCATGGTATCGTAGATTGCCATACCTGCAGAAACCGAGCCACCGGGACTGTTGATGTAGAACGAAATATCTTTATCGGGGTCCTGACCCTCAAGATAAAGAAGTTGTGCTATTATAACACTAGCACTTGCATTATCTACCTGGTCATTAAGCATTATAATACGGTCATTAAGCAAACGAGAAAAGATATCGTAAGAACGCTCTCCTCTTCCTGTTTGTTCAACGACATAGGGAACTAATGACATATCCATACTCATAAAAGCCACTCCTTTTAGATAGTAATCATTATTATAACAAATTAGCGTGAATAATCACGCTAATTTATTGTTAACAATTTTTAAATTTTTTAATCAATACTATTCTGCTTTTTCTGTGCTCTTAGCAGTTGTTTTTTTAGTTGTTGTTTTCTTTGTTGTGGTTGAAGCGGTTTTCTTTGCAGGAGCCTTTTTCTCTTCCTTCTTCTCCTCCACCTCAACAATTTCAGCGTTAGCCTTGATGAAATCAATAGCCTTGCCAACTGCTAAATCCTTAGCAATTTCTTCGGCAGGAACTGCAGCTTTAACGCGCTCTACGTCAATATTGTAGTCCTTTGCCATCTTCTCATACTGAGCTTCGATATCCTTTTCATCAGCAACGATGTTTTCGAGTTCCACAATCTTCTCAAGTGCTAAACGGAACTTAACCTGGCTTTCAGCCTGGGGACGGAATGTGTTCTTAAAGTCTTCAAGGGTTGCACCTGTATACTGAAGATATGTTTCAAGATTTAAGCCCTGTGACTGCAAACGATAACCGAACTCTTCAACACTCTGATTCAAACGGCTTTCGAACATAGCCTCAGGAATTTCACCCTTGATGCTATCAACAATTTGAGCAACGAGGTCATTTTCAACGCCCTCTTCTACTGCCGAAGTTTTTCTCTCAAGAGTCTTTTTCTTTATATCTGCCTTAAGCTCTTTAAGTGTATCAAATTCGCTTACATCCTTTGCAAATTCATCATCAATTTCAGGAAGTTCGCGAACTTTTAACTCGTGAAGTTTTACCTTAAATACGGCTTCTTTACCTGCAAGTTCCTTTGCGCCGTACTCTTCAGGGAATGTAACATTAACATCGAATTCTTCGCCGATGTTCTTGCCGATAATCTGGTCCTCAAAACCAGGAATAAACTGGCCTGAGCCTAAAAGTAAGTTATGACCCTCTGCCTTACCGCCATCAAAAGCAACGCCATCAACGAAGCCTTCGAAATCGATTACTGCAGTATCATCCTTTTTAGCAGCACGGTCAGAAACTTCTACCATGCGGGCATTTCTCTCTGCCATAGCCTTAACCTGAGCGTTAACCTCAGCGGCATCAACCTTAACAACAGGCTTTTCTGCCTTTAATCCTTTATATTTGCCGATTTCAATTTCGGGATAGGTAGTGATAGCAACCTTGAAATCAATACCCTCTTCCTTAGAAACAGAAACAAGGTCAAAATCAACCTTATCATCTACATAGCGAAGACCTGATTCCTTGATAGCTTCATCAACCAAATCGCCGTAAATAAGATTTAAAGCATCCTCAAAAAATACCGACTCACCATAGTAACTCTCGATAATGGATAGAGGAGCCTTGCCCTTTCTAAATCCCGGAACATTTATCTTCTTTCCGTTCTTCTTGTAAGCGGCCTTAATAGCCTCTCTGAACTGTTCGCCACTTGCGGTGATTTCGAGTTCGTACCTATTAGTCGCAATTTTTTTGGTTTCTTTTAAACTCATTTTTATACCTCCGAATATATTTCCAAAAAGGAAATTTCCATAGTTAATTGAATTATATCACATAAATTCAAATTTTTCCATATATTTTTTCAATATTTTTTAATAAATATATATCTGCTTAGTTGGTTAAATTATATGAAAAGGCGTAAAATCAAGACAATCACACGAAACAAGCTTATAATTTATGCCCTCAAACTCGCTTACTGCATTATGAAAACCGTTGCCGTGAATGTGCCCGTGAAAAACTCTTTTTATATTATATTTTTTCAAAATATCGGTAATTTCAGTCACTTGCGATTCAGCATAAACGGGTGGATAGTGGAAGAAAACTAAAATGGGAAGTCCCATTTTTTGCGCCTCGATAAGAGATGTTTCAAGGCGGCCTGCCTCTCTTTTTATAATCTTTTTATCGTTTCCATCCTCCATGCACCAACCCCTCGTTCCCGCAATGGCGTATTTACCGCAGGTAAAGGCATTGTTAAAGAGAACATCAACACTTTTTATATTCTCTCTTTCGAAAAATTCTTTAATTTTTTTAACAGTTCCCCACCACAAATCGTGGTTTCCTTTTAAAATTATTTTTTTGCCGGGCAAAGAGTCTAAAAATTTAAAATCTTCCACAGTTTCCTCTAATTTCAAACCCCAGGAAAAATCTCCGGGCAGAACAACAACATCTTCATCTGTTATCATTCTTCGCCAATTCGCTTCGATGCGCTCAACATAGTTATCCCAACCTTTAAACACATCCATCGGCTTATCGGCACCAAAGGAAAGATGCAAATCTGAAATTGTAAAAAGATTCATCCGCTACTCCTTTCGAATATTTTCCCCCATTTAGTAAATAATAATTATGGCTGATAATTTGGCCTAATTTTTTGAAATGGAGAGTAATTTAAAAATGTCTGACTGTAAATGCGAAACTAATTACTGTATTTCTTGCAGTGTTAAAAACTGCATCTACCACACCGAAAGCGATACCTGTAACGCAGGTAAAATTCAGGTAGGAAACCGCACCGCGCAGACCACAAGCGAAACCTGTTGCGATACCTTTAAAACAAGATAATCGGTGCTCTAAAAAAGGCTGTCAAAAAGACAGCCTTTTTTATTTTTAAATACCAAGTGAAGAATAAACACTATCGAGCATTTTTTCCTTTTCAATTTCGGTATTAAAACGCGCAGTTGCAGTCTTTAAGGCAGCAATAGGCGAAGGGATTTCCGTTTTTGTAACCGAGGATAAAAGTTCTACATTTGAAAACTCGTTTTCTCCCTTTTTCTCGCTAACCGAAGAAAGCACATCTTTTACGAATTTATAGGGCGATGCTGTTGAAGCTATAACACATATCCTGTTATCCCCTGTTTGTGCTTTATATTGCTCACAAACATTAAGCGCAACAGCGGTATGTGTATCAAGCAAATAATTCTTCTCTTTAAAGGTTTTGCCAATTGTATCAAGTGTTGCCTCATCATCACAGCAACCACCAAAGAACAATTGCGAAATTTTTTCTTTAATGCTATCGCTAACGGTGAATTTACCTTTTTCCGCAAGGTCTTTTTGCATAGCGGCAACCTCTTTATCGTTCTCACCCGAAAGTTCAAAGAGCATTCTTTCAAGGTTGCTTGAAATGAGAATATCCATTGAAGGAGAAGCGGTTGTGAAAAAGCTTCTATTACGGTCATAAACACCTGTATTTATAAAGTCGGTAAGAATATTGTTCTTATTCGATGCGCAGATAAGTTTTGCAATCGGCACACCCATTTTCTTAGCGTAATAAGCCGCTAAAATATTACCGAAATTACCTGTTGGAACAACAACATTAAAGCCGTTTTCTATATCGGCACCCTCTTTTAAAAGGTCACAATATGCCGATATATAGTAAACAATTTGGGGAGCAAGTCTTCCCCAGTTTATTGAGTTTGCAGAAGAAAACTGCATGCCGTTTTCATTAAGTTTTTGCTTAACAGCGTTATCGGTAAAAATCTTCTTAACTCCCGACTGCGCATCATCAAAATTACCTTTTATCGCAAAAACATTAACATTTTCGCCCTTTTGAGAAGCCATTTGAAGTTTCTGCATAGGACTTACGCCCTCACTTGGATAAAAAACGATAATTTCGGTGCCATCAACATCGCAAAATCCCTCGAGCGCAGCTTTACCCGTATCTCCCGAAGTTGCAACCAAAATAACTGTTTTCTTATCCCCCGAAACCTTTTTTGCACTTGTTGTTAAAAGGTAAGGGAGAAGTTGTAAAGCAAGGTCTTTAAAAGCACAGGTAGGACCATGCCAAAGTTCAAGCATTTTTATATTATCGCCTATATCCTTAAGGGGTGCGGGCTCATCGTTATCGAAACTTCCAATGTATGCACCCTTAACACAGTAATCTATTTCGGCTTCACTAAAATCATTAAGAAAACGGGAAAGAACATACTTTGCCCTACCGACATAATCAAGACCCATTATTTTTTCAAAGTCTTCACTTGTAAAGCATGGAAAAGTATCAGGAACAAAAAGACCGCCCTCGGCAGAAATTCCCTGTGCAATTGCCTTGGCGGCAGTTACCTTAACGCTTTTATCTCTTGTACTAACATAGTTCATTTTCTTCACCTTAATTTTCACTACTTATATCATTTATACTATAATTATATCATTTATACTATATTACAATAATGGTGGTTTGTCAAAGGTTTAACATATAATTTTTTGCATTTTCATAAAAAATTTTGTCGAGCACCCTGTCCGAAAGTCCCATTTCGCTCAAAGTAAAGTATAGTTTCGGTATATCCATTACGCCAAATAGCCTTGTATCCATAGCGGCGCCATCAAAATCGGAGCCTATTGCAATATGATTTTCAAGCCCCATATAAACAAGATGGGAAATATGCTCATAAAGTTTTAGAAAAGTATCTCCGCCAAGGAAGGCGGGATAAAAGCAAACACCTATTATGCCACCCTTTTGCGCTATAAGTTTTATCTGCTCATCGGTAAGATTCCTCGGGTGTTCAAAAACACCTCTGCAAAGACTGTGTGTTGCAATAACTCTATCGGCAATATCTAAAACCGCAAAAAAACTTTTATCGTTAAGATGCGAAACATCACAAATCACACCCGCCTTGTTCATCTCGCGAATTACACTCTTGCCAAATCGTGTGAGTCCCTTATCCGACTTTACTCCGCCCGCAATAGCATTTTCGCCGTTCCAGGTGAGAGTGAGCATTTTTACCCCATCATTTTTAAGTTCATAAATACGGCTTATATCCTTTTCGATAACCCATCCATTTTCTACCGAAAGTGTATACTCGAAATTTTCGGGCAGTTTTTTCGCCTTTTTCTTAAAGTCATCCATAATACGCCGATAAAGCAAGAACGGACGTGGCTCGTTATCGGGTATCCACAAAGCAAAGGTTTGATGCCAATAATCAAAAAGCGCCGAGGCTCCTAAGTCTACCGCAAGACAGTTAGAAAAGAGTTCCCTTCTCTTTTGGTAGCACTCATAAGGAGTGTCGGCGTGCAAATCAAAATATTTCATTTAAAACGCATCCTCTATATATTTGAGGCTAAATTTTCTTTTGCCGTTCTCATATTTCACGATTATTTCGGCAACATCAAAACGCACAGGAAGCTTAACAGGCAGACGATTCATAAAATACTGCGCAGATTTCACTATTCTGCGTCTTTTCGCAGAGTCTACTGCCTCAATTCCGCTCACAAGCGAGTTTTCCTCCCTCGTTTTAACCTCTATAAAAATAATATGCGTATCATCTTCTGCTATGACATCTATTTCACCAAATCGGGTGCGATAATTTTGGCGAAAAACAAGCATTCCTTTTTTTCTTACATATTCGCAAACGATTTCTTCGCCGCGTTTTCCAAGTTCTTTATCTACCATATTATTTTAAAATATTTTTAAGAAACGACATTCTATGTATTGGGGAAGGTCCATGCTCAATTATAAGAGAAGTATGTTCCTTTGTTCCGTAGCCCTTGTGTTTTGCAAAGTTATACTGCGGATATTCTTTTGCATAGTTCTCCATAAGTCTATCCCTCGTTACCTTGGCAAGAATAGAAGCCGCCGCGATAGACATAGACTTTGCATCCCCTTTAACCACAGTTTCACAAGGCACCTTTATGCCTTTTGGTGCTCGGTTTCCATCAATAAGCGCAAAATCGGGTTTAATTTCAAGTCCATCAATCGCCCTGCTCATAGCGATAAACGTTGCCTCTAAAATATTAAATTCTTCAATTTCTTCAAGGGTTCCAAAGGCGATTGAATAAGCGAGTGCCTTTTCTTTGATTACATCAAAGAGCGCCTCTCTTTTCTTTTCGCTTAATTTTTTTGAATCATTTACACCCTCAATTTCCAAACCCTCGGGCAGTATAACAGCCGCCGCGCAGACAGGACCTGCAAGTGGACCTCTACCTGCTTCATCCACACCGCAAATAACATTATATCCCCTTTGTTTTGCAAGTGTTTCACAAGTGTAATCAGGCATTTATTTTACCCCCTCAAGAGTGATGTTTCCAATTTTGCAGTTTCTATATTCCTCTAAGAGCATATTTGCCGCTCTTTCTGTATCGGTCTCGCCGCCACGAATGAGCATTCCTCTCTTCTTTCCTATTTCACAAAGAAGGTC
>JAZUMI010000013.1:0-5145 GCA_045603505.1 Acutalibacteraceae bacterium | reverse complement strand
CGCTTTAACACTTGCAAGAGCAGGCCTTAAACCCATCGTTTTTGAGCGAGGGAAAGCTGTTGATGAAAGACAAAGGGACATAGATAACTTCTTTAAAACGGGTATTCTCGATGAAAACTCAAATGTTCAGTTTGGCGAGGGTGGTGCCGGTACTTTTTCGGATGGAAAACTGAACACAGGCATTAAAAACTTCCGCATTAAAACTGTACTTCAAGAGTTTGTGAATGCGGAGGCAAAGGAGGATATTCTCACCGATGCAAAACCGCATATCGGAACCGATATTTTAAAAACGGTTGTTAAGAACTTGCGAAAAGAAATAATTCGTTTAGGCGGTGAAATTCACTTTTCAAGCCGCCTTGAGAATATAAATTTTGATGATAACAAACTTATTTCCATAACCGTAAACGGCGAAAACATTCCTTGCGATAATCTAATTCTTGCAATGGGACATTCGGCACGAGATGTATTCTCTATGCTCAAAGAAAATCAGATTTCTATGATAAGAAAGCCATTTTCGGTAGGTGTAAGAATTGAGCATTTAAGAAAGGATATAAACAGGGCGCTATATGGCGATTTTGCAGAACATTCCGCACTTGGTGCCGCCGATTACAAATGTGTTTGCCATTTAGAAAACGGAAGAGATGTTTATACCTTTTGTATGTGCCCGGGTGGGTTTATTATAAATTCATCAAGCGAAAACGGAAAAACAGTTGTTAACGGAATGAGCGAAAATGCCCGAAATGCCGATAATTCAAACTCGGCTTTGCTCGTTGGCATCAACCCCGAGGATATTGCTGGCGATGATGTTTTGGGTGGCTGCGCTTTTCAGGAAAAAATCGAAAAATCGGCATACACAGTTGCAAACGGGAATGTACCTATAACAACAGTTGGCAATTTTGTTTTCGGCGAAGAATTTAGTATAGGAAAGGTTAAACCGAGTGTTAAACCATCATTCGCCTTTGCCGATTTTAGCGAAATTTTCCCCGATTTTGTTTGCGATAGCCTTAAAAAAGGAATATTAGATTTTGATAAAAAAATAAAAGGCTTTGCCGAAAAGAAAGCTATTCTCACCGCTCCCGAAACGAGAAGCTCCTCCCCCGTTCGCATTCTCCGTGATGAAAATGGAGTAAGTATTTCACTTGTTGGACTTTATCCTTGCGGCGAAGGTGCGGGTTATGCAGGTGGTATTATGTCGGCGGCGGTTGACGGTATGAAATCTGCCGAGGCTGTTATCCAAAATTATAAATAGTTAAAATAACCCATTTTTTATGAAAGTTATATAAAAAACTAAACAAATTATATAAAAATTTATTTTTTTGTTAAAAAATAAACAAAACATCTTGCAAAACCTATTCAAATGGGTTAAAATAATAGCGTAAAAATTTTAGGAGGTATATTCCAATGGTTAAAGTTGCTATTAATGGTTTTGGCCGTATTGGCCGTCTTGCTTTCCGCCAGATGTTTGGCGCTGAAGGCTACGAGGTTGTTGCTATTAACGACCTTACAAGTCCTAAGATGCTTGCTCATCTTCTCAAGTACGACTCTGCACAGGGCAGATACGCTCTTGCTGACACAGTAGTTGCAGGTGAAGACAGCATCACCGTTGATGGAAAGACCATCAAAATCTATGCTGAAAAAGACGCTAAGGACCTTCCTTGGGGCGAAATCGGTGTTGACGTAGTTCTCGAATGCACAGGTTTCTACTGCTCAAAAGAAAAGTCTCAGGCTCACATCGATGCAGGTGCTAAGAAGGTTGTTATCTCTGCTCCCGCAGGTTCTGACCTTAAGACTATCGTTTACAGCGTAAACGAAGACACTCTTACCGCTGATGACACTATCATCTCAGCTGCTTCCTGCACAACTAACTGTCTTGCTCCTATGGCTGACACTCTTAACAAGTTCGCTCCTATTCAGAGCGGTATCATGACAACTGTTCACGCTTGGACAGGTGACCAGATGGTTCTCGATGGTCCTCACAGAAAGGGTGACCTTCGCCGTGCACGTGCTGCTGCTTGCAACATCGTTCCTAACTCAACAGGTGCTGCAAAGGCTATCGGTCTTGTAATTCCTGAGCTCAATGGTAAGCTCATCGGTTCTGCTCAGCGTGTTCCTGTTCCGACCGGTTCTACAACTATCCTCGTTGCTGTTGTTAAGGGCAAGGATATCACTAAGGAAGGCATCAATGCTGCTATGAAGGCTGCTTCTTCTGCTTCCTTTGGTTACACCGAGGAAGAGCTCGTTTCTTCTGATATCATCGGTATCACCTACGGCTCTCTCTTCGATGCTACTCAGACAATGGTTACTAAGATTGATGAAGATACCTATCAGGTTCAGGTTGTTTCTTGGTATGATAACGAGAACAGCTACACAAGCCAGATGGTTCGTACAATTAAGTACTTCGCTGAAATCTAATTTAAGTTTAGATATGAAAAATCTCCGTAGAAGTTCTACGGAGATTTTTTTATTTTATCTTTTAACTTTTAATCACAGCATTCATCTTTCTTAACCGGTTTTGTGGGTTTTGGTGCGTTTTTTACATTATCGCCCAAACCTGTTGTTTCAGTGAATATTGCGTTATTTGTAACAGTATTAACAGCATCGGTTGGAATTATAAGCTTAGATGCGGTTCCGTTAGACATATTAACGAGAGCCTCATACTTTTTAAGCTCTAAAACTTTGGCATCAACGCCTGCCTCCATAAGCGCTTTAAGACCATCCGCCTCGGCTTGCTTTGAAAGTAAAATCGCCTTTGCTTCACCTTCGGCACGGGCAATTCTTGCATCACGCTCACCCTCGGCCTCTAAAATCATAGCCTGCTTATCGCCTTCTGCTCTTGTTATAGCTGCAGCCTTATGGCCTTCTGCCTGTAATAAGGTTTCGCGGCGGTCACGCTCAGCCTTCATTTGCTTTTCCATGGCATTTTGGATTTCAACGGGAGGAATAATATTCTTAAGCTCAACTCTATGAACCTTAATTCCCCACTTATCAGTTGCTTCATCCAAAATCTCGGTCATTTTAACATTTATTGTATCTCTTGAAGTAAGTGTTCCATCAAGTTCAAGCTCACCAACCAGGTTACGAAGGGTTGTTGCGGCAAGATTAGAAAGCGCTGAAATTGGGTTAACTGCACCATAAGCATAAAGCTTAGCATCATAAATTGCATAGTAGATAACGGTATCAATTTGCATTGTAACATTATCCTTGGTGATAACGGGTTGCGGGGGTGAATCAAGCACCTGTTCCTTAAGTGTTATCTTCTTTGCAATTTTTTCGAGTAGCGGAATCTTAATGTGAAGACCCGCAGACCAGGTTGTTTTATACTTTCCTAAAAATTCAATAACATACTCGGTTGCCTGCGGAACGATTTTTATATTTAATATAATAATCACCGCAATTAAAAATAAAATGATAAGCCACATAGAAAAATCCCCTTTTTATATTAAATTATTTTAACATAGTAGTTTTTAATTTTTTATTTGATTTAAACGAAATTAAGAGATTTCCAAAGCTCTGCAAGAAATGATTATTTACCGATAGCATTTCATAGATATTGTTTTCCACCGTGCTATCATCACAAGCTGCCGCGCAAAGCAAAGCAAGCTCGGCATTAACCGCTTCCTTATCGCCATGAACATAGATATCAGCGAGCAAATCATAGATCTTCTTAACCTGTTTTTTATTATTCTCCAACATAACTCCTTTTATCAAAGGAGCTACCTTTTCACCAAGGAAATGAAGATATAAAAAGTTACCGTTTGTTGCAACATGAACCTTATATTCATCCTTAAGAGTTGGGAAAATATCAAGAAGTTTCTTAGTGAAACCAGTCACGGTGATACTTCCGCTCTTATTCATACTTGGGAGATCAACATCTGCAACTGCGTTGCGTTTAGGTTTAATTCCCAAGATGTTTCTAATACTTGCCGTGAAATCAATACCAACCGATTCTGCATCCTTAGCGTTTTGAGAATCATCAAAAAGCCAAGCATCAACCTGAGAAAACTCGCCTACTTTGCCATCTTCAATATCAGCGGCAAGAAGAACATACATCTGCTTTTCACCGTTATATTCAACCTTAAAGGCTTTGCTTTCTCCTGTGAAAACATTACCCTCGCCGAATTTAAAACCCTGCTCGGATAAAAATCCGTTCATTTCACCTGTTACTTTATCAATGTATTTGTTATCCACCTTAAAAGACACCACCAAAAAATATTATTAGAATTATTATACTACATATTTTTCCTTTTGCCAACTAAAATTTTCTTGAAAGATTACTGTTATGCTTGTATAATGTGAATATATACTACTTTAGGGAGTACTAAGATGAATCTTGCTGATATTAAAACGGTGGAAAATTTGCTAAAAAGCAAAGGCTTTACTTTCAAAAAATCGCTCGGGCAAAATTTTCTTATAGACAGTAGCGTTTGTCCTCGGATGGCTCAGTCTTTTTGCAATGAAAACTGCGGTGTTTTGGAAATTGGCCCAGGATTTGGTGTGCTTACTGCCGAGCTTTCAAAAAGAGCGAAGAAGGTTGTTGCCATTGAACTTGATGAGCGTCTCCGAGAGATATTGCCTATAACACTCGGTGAATTTTCTAATGTAGAAATCATTTTTGGCGATGCTATGAAATTAGATATCGAAAATATCATTAAAGAGAAATTTGCCGACTGCCAAAGTGTTAGCATCTGTGCAAATCTTCCCTACTATATAACTTCTCCACTCATTATGATGCTACTTGAAAAGAAGCTTCCTGTAAAGTATATTACCGTTATGGTACAAAAAGAAGCAGCTGAGCGCCTTTGCGCAGAAGTTGGAAGCAGAGAAAGTGGCGCAGTTACTGTAGCGGTTGATTATTACAGTAACGCGAACATTTTATTCCAAGTTGGCAGAAACAGTTTCCACCCTGCCCCGAATGTAGATTCAGCGGTTATTAGGTTGGAAATCCGAGAAGAGCCACCAATAAAGCTCGAAAATGAAGAATTTTTCTTCAAATTTATAAAGGCATGTTTTGCTCAAAGACGCAAGACACTTGTTAACACGGTTTCAAACACACTCGGTATCCCAAAAGATATAATTAAAGATGCACTCGCAATTTGCGGTTTATCTGAAACTGTGAGAAGTGAGCAGTTAAAAATGAAGGAATTA
>JAZUMI010000012.1:0-4569 GCA_045603505.1 Acutalibacteraceae bacterium | reverse complement strand
ATATTTGCTTTCGCAAATCTTGCGGAATGGTAAAAGTTCTATTTTTTCTATGCACGAAAATTCTCGTTTAAGAGCATTTAATTTTTCGATATTCTCGGTATTATCGTTAAGGCTTGGGATAATAACCTGCCTTATAACAGTTGGTATTTTTTGCTCGTTTAAGTAGGAGAGAAAAGCATCAACCCGACTTCTTTTACAACCAACATTTTCTATATACTGTTCATCGGTTGTGTATTTATAATCGAGCAAAACAATATCGGTAAATTTGAGTAATTCCTTAACACTATCGTTTAGAATGCTGCCCGAAGTATCAAGGCAGGTGTTTATGCCATTTTCTTTAGCAAGTCGAAAGATTTCACAGGCAAATTCACTTTGCATAAGCGGTTCGCCGCCTGAAAGGGTGATACCACCCTCTTTGCCAAAATATTCGTGGTAGCGCAAGGCCTTTTCAATAACCTCACTTGCCGAATATTCTGTTCCGAGAGTATTATCCCAAGTATCAGGATTATGACAGCACTTACAACGAAGATTACACCCCTGCATAAATACAACAAATCGGATGCCTGGTCCGTCCACAGTGCCAAGGCTTTGGAAGGAATGAATTTTACCCTTTATCATAGCGCTTCGTGGAAGGTGCGGCTTATAACCTCACGCTGTTGCTCACGGGATAGCTTATTGAAGTTTACTGCGTATCCCGAAACTCTTATTGTAAGATTTGGATATTCTTCAGGGTTTTCATAAGCCTTTATAAGTGTTTCTCGGTTGAGAACATTAACATTTATATGGTGTGCCTTTTTAGCGAAATATCCGTCAAGAATGGAAACAAGATTACTAACTCTTTCATCCTCGGTCTTGCCGAGTGCTTCGGGGGTTATAGAGAAGGTATTTGAAATACCGTCTCGGCAGTCCTCATAACTGATTTTTGCAACCGAGTTAAGCGAAGCGAGTGCACCGTTTTCCTCTCGGTTGTGCATCGGGTTAGCACCGGGAGCGAAAGGTGTGCCTGCGGCTCTTCCGTCAGGGGTTGCGCCTGTGTGTTTGCCATACATAACATTTGAAGTTATAGTGAGCACCGAGAGTGTGTGAACAGCATTTCGATGTGTCGGAGTTTTGCGAAGTTCAGTGATTACTTTATGTGCTAAATCACGGGCGATAAAGTCAACGCGGTCATCATCGTTTCCGTATTTAGGGAAGTTGCCTTCGGTCACAAATTCGGTTATATAACCGAGCTCATCCTTAACAGGTTTAACATTAGCATATTTTATAGCGCTTAATGAATCGGCAACAACCGAGAAGCCTGCAACACCAAATGCCATAAGGCGCTCAACCTCGGTATCGTGAAGTGCCATTTGGGTTTTTTCGTAGGCATACTTATCGTGCATATAGTGGATGACATTCATTGTGTTAACATATAACTTCGCAAGCCACTCAACATAGATATTGTATCTTTCCATAACCTTATCAAAGTCGAGCTTGTCACCATCCATAACAGGCATTTGAGGTCCTATATGGATGCCGCTTGTGGTATCAAAACCACCGTTGATTGCAATGAGTAATAGTTTTGCTAAATTGCAACGAGCACCGAAGAACTGCATTTGCTTTCCAACGGTCATGGCAGAAACGCAGCAAGCGATTGCATAGTCATCCCCATGGTGAGGACGCATAATATCATCGTTTTCATACTGAATAGAATCGGTATCTGCCGAAACCTTTGCACAGAATTTCTTAAAGTTTTCGGGCAAAGCGTTTGACCATAAAACAGTGAGGTTAGGCTCGGAAGATTCGCCTAAAGTATAAAGAGTGTTAAGCATACGGAAACTGTTTTTTGTAACGAGTGTTCTTCCATCCTCGCCCATACCGCCTACCGCCTCGGTTATCCACATCGGGTCGCCACCGAAAAGCTCGTTATATTCGGGTGTGCGAAGATGACGGGCAATGCGGAGTTTCATAACGAAGTCATCCATAAGCTCTTGAGCGGCCTCTTCGGTGAGTGTTCCGTTTTTAAGGTCACGCTCGATATAAATATCAAGGAAGGTGCTAACTCTACCAAGTGACATAGCGGCACCATTTTGTTCTTTAATTGCACCAAGGTAACCGAAATATGTCCACTGAATAGCCTCTTTTGCATTGGCGGCGGGCTCGCTTATATCAAAACCATACATAGCCGCCATTTCTTTAAGATAACCCAAAAAGGTTATTTGTTGGAAAAGTTCTTCTGAGAGGCGAACGTTCTCGGTGGTGAAAGAATTTTCGGCAAGAGCCGCTTTATCCTTTTTCTTTTCATTTATTAGGTAGTCAATACCGTAGAGTGCTACTCGGCGGTAGTCACCGATAATACGGCCTCTGCCGTAAGCATCGGGAAGACCGGTTATAACATGGCTCTTACGAGCAAGGCGCATCTCATCGGTATATGCCCTGAAAACACCATCGTTATGGGTGGTGCGGAAACGGAATTCATCTTCAACCGTATCGCTTAAACGGTAACCGTAAGCGGCACACGCCTGTCTTGCCATTCTTATGCCACCAAAGGGGTTAACACCACGCTTTAAGGGGCTATCGGTTTGCATACCGAAAATGAGTTCGTTTTCCTTATCTATATATCCGGGGGCGTAGCTTGTGAGCGAGGAAACTGTTTCGGTGTCAACATCTAAAACTCCACCATTTTTGCGTTCAAGCGCAAAAAGACCATTCACCTTATCCATAAGAGTATTAGTTCTCTTCGTTGCACCCGAAAGGAAAGAAGAGTCACCCTTATATTCCTTATAATTTAACTGAATAAAATCGCGCACATTTATCTCATCTTGCCATGCACCCGCTTTAAATCCGTTCCAATTTTTGTGTTCCATTTTTAAATTCCCCCTGTGGTAGAAACTGTAATCTTATAAAACAAAAAAGAGCAAAACCAGTAAAAACTGATTTTGCCCAGACGGTCGGCTAAAAAGAACTTTACACTCCCCCGCGGTAAGTCCGCGAAATCCGTCAGTTATGTAAAGCCTGTACATATTATATATTAAAAAACTCAAAATGTCAACATCAACAAATGCAAAAAATCGACTCTTTCCGATTGAAAATTGTATTCTTTTGTGCTAATATTATTTGGAAAGAATTGTTAGAAGAAGGTGAAAAGGTGGAAATATCGCAAAAAGCATTGCAGCGTGGTAGGGCAATGTATGTTTTAGAAGCCGCGTTCGAATATTTAATATCAATATTGGTTGCAGGTTCATTTCTCGCAACACTCACAACAAGCCTGGGCTTTTCCGATAGTTTAACTGGTGTTTTATCTTCGGTAATTTCACTTGGTTGTCTTTTTGAACTTATTTCGTTTACTATCAGGAAAACTCGGGTTAAGGGATTTATTATAGCTTTAAGTCTTACAAATCAACTACTATTTATGTTGCTTTATGTCGTGCCCGTAACAAATTTTACAAGACAAACAAAAATTGCAGTGTTTGTGGCACTTATTTTTTCTGCATATATATTATACAACTTTGCACACCCCAAAAAAATCAACTGGTTAATGTCACTTGTTGAGGACAAGCATAGAGGAAGATTTACCGCAGGTAAAGAAATTGTTTCGCTGATTTCAGGAATGCTCTTCACCTTTTTTATGGGTTCTTTGATTGATGATTTTAAAGAACGTGGCGAGCTTCGTGTTGCCTTTATTTTAAGCGCGGCGGTTATCTTTATTTTGATGGTACTTCACACGGTAAGTATGTTTTTAACTCCCGAAAGGGAAGTGCCAGAGGATAAGAAAATTTCAATTTTGCAAAGTATCCGTGAGGTTTTCAGAGATAAGAATGTTTTAAAGGTAACACTTGTTTTTGTTTTATACCATATAGGAAACCATGTATCGCACCCGTTTATGGGAACATATCAGATAAACGAGCTTGGGTTTAGCTTGCAGTTTGTGTCACTTCTTTCTATTTTGAGCAGCGTTGTTCAAATTGCGGCATCGGTCTTTTTAGGAAGATATGCCGATAAAAATTCCTTTGCCAAGATGATAGAAAAATGCTTTATCGCTTTAGTTCTTGCAAATGTATGCATTGCGTTTGCCATTCCCTCAAACGGAAAGGTTATGTTCGCTTTGCATTATGCTCTGCACGGTTTTGCAATGGGCGGAATTAGCAGTGCACTTATAAATTTGATTTTCGATTATGTTCCAAGCGAGAAGAGGGCAGATTCGTTGGCGGTAAGTCAGGCGGCAGCAGGACTTGCCGGTTTCTTAACCACCCTTGCAGTAAGTCCACTCGTTTCACATATTCAGGCAAGAGGCAATACCTTTTTAGGTTTTAATTTGTATGCACAACAGGTGGTAAGCATAATAAGTGTAATACTTATTTTAGCGGTTATTGTTTATGTTAGAAAGGTTTTAATAAAGGGTAACAAGAACTAACCCTTCTCCCTCTAAGAAAATTAAAAAACTTTTACTTTTTCTATTGACAAAATGTTTATTTATGGTATAATAATTTTTGCTTATTTGGACCAGTAGCTCAGTTGGTTAGAGCAACCGGCTCATAACCGGTTGGTCCGGGGTTCGAGTCCCTGCTGGTCCACCAAATAAGTATATTT
>JAZUMI010000011.1:0-18291 GCA_045603505.1 Acutalibacteraceae bacterium | reverse complement strand
GAAGGCAAATAAAAAGCCCCTTTAGGGGCAGCCGGTGAAAGTGTTGCGGTTGGCAAACCTTTCGACGAGCCTATAGGCTCGGCCGGTCTTATGCCCTAAGGGGGCAGTGCATACTACCGGCACGGCCGGTAGTTATGATTTAAATACTTTTCAGCACTTAGAAGTGTTTTTTTATTACTGCTAACACGCGATTCAAAACCTTCAACACTACTATCTTTAATAATCATTTGCAGCAAGTTTGATACAGCACTGAGGAGGTATAACTCATCGGTGTTTTTTTGTATCATTTTATTGAAAATACGTACATATTCTGATGTGTCACCGGGAATGAAATGGTCTGGAATATTATCAAGTAAGGTCTTAGCTTTGTTGTTTTTAGGAAAAAGGTGCATATAGTAACAGGAAATATGCAGTTTAGAAAAGCGTTTGTAACCGAGCTTAGAGCCAATAATATCCGGTTGCTCATGAAAATATGGTTTACCATTCATATATGATATTCCATTATCCTCATTTACAAATAGTTCAATCTCATAATAATTTACCGTTCTTTCTGTTGTAAAGGTTTTACCCGAATGTAAAATATGAGAATCATAAATACCAAAATTTATAAGTTCAAACTGCGGAAATTCCATAAAATTCTTCCTTTCAAAAATAAGATATCTAAAAAATTAAATAATATTTTGAAATACAAATACTCGTATAATTAGTATTATAAACCTATAAACTGCACATTTCAATAAAAATAATATTTCTAAAAGGAGAAGTTTATGAAAATAACCGATATTAAAACCTTTGCAGTGGACTGCTTTAGAACAAACTGGGTGTTTGTTAAAGTTTATACTGATGAAGGTATAACAGGTGTTGGTGAGGCAACACTCGAATATAAAGAAAAAGCGCTTATCGGCGCTGTTGAACATATTAAAGAGTATTTAGTTGGTAAAAATCCACTTAATATCGAAAAGCATTTTCACGACATTTATAGGGACGCCTATTGGCGAGGCGGTGCTGTGCTTATGAGTGCGCTATCGGCGGTTGAAATGGCACTTTGGGATATATTAGGCAAAAGTCTTAATGTTCCTGTCTATCAACTGCTCGGCGGCAAGGTGAATGAAAAGGTTCGAATGTATGTAAACGGTTGGTTTGCAGGGGCTAAAACTCCCAAGGAATTCGCTGAGAAGGCGAAAGTCGCCGTAAAACGAGGCGTTACCGCTATGAAGTGGGACCCGTTCGGCAAATCATATCTTGAAATATCAAACAAGGATTTAAATACTGCGCTTGAATGCGTTGGTGCGGTGCGTGATGCTGTCGGCAAGGATGTTGATTTACTTATTGAGGGACACGGAAGATTTAATGTTCCAACGGGAATTAAAATCGCCAAGGAATTAGAGCAGTTCTCACCCATGTTCTTTGAAGAGCCAACCCCACCCGATAATCTCGAGGCATTAAAGGCGGTAAGGGATAAATCGCCCGTTGCTATTTCGGCAGGTGAGCGACTCTATACGCTCAAATCTTATAAAGATTTATTTGAAATGCGAGCCGCCGATTATATTCAACCCGATATTTCTCACGCGGGCGGTATTATGGAGCTTAAGAAAATAGCTGCCGTTGCGGAAAGCTATTATATACCCTTTGCACCGCATAATCCGTCGGGTCCTGTTGCAAATGCGGCAACGCTTCAGCTTGCGGCTTGTTGCCCCAACTTCTCAATTCTTGAAATTATGTATAGTGATGTTGAGTGGAGAAAAGATGTTACAAATGAAAGCCTTGAATATAAGGATGGATATATAACAATTCCCGAAAAGGCAGGGCTTGGAATTGAGATAGATGAAGAAGCGTGTCTTGCTCATCCATATCAGCCGCATACTTTAAGGCATTATACCGGTGCATTAACCGATATAAGACCGGCTAAAACTGAATTTTATTTTTAAGAGGTGCAAAAAATGAAAGAATTTAAGGTTGAAAATAAAGTACCTAGCATTTTGCCCGAAGGCGAGTGGAAACTCGTTTGGCACGATGAGTTTGATGAGGGAAAACTCGATAGAACAAAGTGGGATTTCCGCCGCAGTATGATGGGTAAATACTGTAAACAGTGGGTTGGCGATGATGGAATCGAGTTTGATGATGATAACATCATTTTCAAGCTCATCAAAAAAGGTGATGTTTATTGCTCGAGTCAGTTGCAAACCGGCTATAACTTTATGGATGGCTCGGCACAGGAGTTTGATGCACTTTCTAATGAGGGTAAAAAGAGCGAAAATAAAACGGTGCAGTATTTCTCTTGGCCTATCGGTGAAATAAAAGAGCCAAAGTTCCAAAAGAAATACGGATATTTTGAATGTCGCTGTAAGCTAAAGGAAAAAGAGGGCTGGTGGACAGCGTTCTGGCTACAGTCACCAATAATCGGCTCAACCATGAACCCCGAATTCAGCGGTGTTGAGGTTGATATTATGGAGCAGTTCCATCTGCCGAATATGATTCAACACGCGAACCATTGGAACGGATATGGCTCACAGCACAAGGGCTCGGGCGGAACTTATGTTGATATAGAGGAAACCGAGGATGGCTATCATACCTTCGGCCTTCATTGGACAAAGGATTTCTATCGCTACTATGTTGATGGCAAGTTAACCTTGGAAATAAAATCGGGAGAACTCCCCGTATCACAAGCGGAACAGTTCGTCTTGCTTTCAACCGAACCTATGGGATATCGTTCATCAACATGGAACTGTTGGGAGGATACTAAAAATGCGGTTGGCGATAAGTGGGTTGTAGATTACGTTCGCGTTTTTGATGAGGTGAAATAAGGTGTATAATATTTGCGATTACGGTGCAGTGGGCGATGGAAAAACTAACTGTACCACCGCTATTCAAAAGGCAATAGATGAATGCTTCAAGTCGGGCGGCGGCAGGGTTATCGTGCCGGAAGGCACATTCTTAATCGGCACAATAATTTTAAAGAGCGGCGTTGAATTGCATTTAGAAACAAATGCGGTTTTACTCGCATCGGGGGCTTGTGAAGATTTCCCCGAGCGAGAGGTAAAGCATGTTAACTCACCACTTCTTCCAAGAGGGAGAAACGCTTGTATTATTTATGCGGAAGAGAGCGAAAACATATCCATTACGGGAAACGGCGTTATCGATTGTAACGGAGATAGCTTTGTTGTGGAAGAAGAGAACTTTTGGATGCCCTATAAAAGAATAGATGCACCCACCCCACCACGAGCAGTATTTTTTGCGGGATGCAAAAATGTTAAGGTAATTGATGTAACCCTTCGCAACTCACCTGCGGGTTGGTCTTATTGGGTGCACGACTGCGACTTCGTTTGTTTTGATAGGGTTAAAATACTATCCCGAGTAGATTACCCCAACAATGACGGAATACATATAAATTGCAGTCGAGATGTCACTGTATCCAACTCAACGATAGTCTGCGGCGATGATTGTATTGTAGCAAGAGCAAACAGTATCTCGCTCAAAGAAAACAAGGTTTGCGAAAGAGTAACGGTTACCAACTGCACCCTCACAACCTGGTGCAATGCCATAAGAATAGGTTGGATAAACGATGGAACTATACGCAACTGCACCTTTTCAAATCTCACAATAACCGATAGCTCGGTGGGTATAGGTATTGTGCTTCCGGGGCGCGGCGAAGAGCGTTTGCTCGATGAGGGAAGAGAATCTACCTTAATAGAAAATATATCTTTTAACAATATTATTTTCGATAGAGGAAGGTCGGCACCGCTTTGGTTCCATATTCAGGATTGCGATAAGACGAATGCAACAGCGGTAAGGGATATTCATATAAGTAATTTCCACTCAAAGAGTGCGGAATTGCCTTTCATAAGCGGAAGAAAGGGATTGCCGATACAAAATCTTACGCTATCAAACTGCACCTTTGTGAAGACAAATGATTCATTTGATTATGGAGCAAGCAGTGAAATGATTTTCGGCAAAAAGCAAAACAATTCGATAAAAATCGAATATGTTGAAAATTTAAGTTTAAATAATGTTAGGGTGACAACGGAATGAAAAAAGCAGTTTTTATAACAGGAGCTCAAAGCGGCACGGGATATGGTATTGCTGAAAAGTTTGCGAGTGAGGGCTATGATGTTTTTATAACAAGCCGTAGGGGTGCGGAGGCTGTTGCAGCCGCTGAACGACTTGCTAAGGAATTTGGTATTTTTGCGCGCGGTTATGAATGTAACATCCGCAACGAGCAACAAATTATTGATATTTTTGTAGATATTGATAAAACAGAAAGATTTGTAGAGACTGTTGTGCTTAACGCCGCGAATATGGGCTTTAACCCCAAAGACCCTGCCGCTGGTCAGGATTTTTGGACAGTAACACCCGAAGATTTCGGTGAGGTTTTCGAAACAAATCTTGTTTGGAATTTTACTATCATTCGCCAAGCGGCAATTAGAATGAAAGAGAACGGTGGCGGCAGTATTGTTTTTCTAAGCTCAAATACTGCTTATAGAGCAATTCCTAACCGTGCCGCATACTCGGCATCAAAGGGTGGAATAAATTCGCTCTCAAAGGCTTTTGCTGTGGATTTAGGCAAATATGGTATACGCTCAAATGTAGTGCTTCCAGGTACCATAAAAACAGAACGTTGGGTGAATATGGGTAAAAAACAAATAGTTAACGGTGAACTTACTCCAATTGGAGACATTTCCGATTTTGAAGATGTTGCAAATGCTTGTTTCTTCTTGGGAACTAATCTTTCAAAAAATATAACCGGAACGGAACTGATAGTTGATGGAGGAATGTCTTGTCAATTATACCCAACAATACTTAATGAGTTAAAAAAGAAAATGTAATAAAAAACACCAGATTCATATGAATCTGGTGTTTTTTATTAGTCATTCCAATATTTTCTGTCAAGACTTCTAAAAGATACAGCGGAAAAAATATGCTTTTTCTCAATGATTTCTGAGCCACCAAGGTCTGCTATAGTTCTAGCAACCTTTAAAATTCTATCGTATGCTCGTGCAGACATACCAAGTTTATCAAAAGAAATTCTTAAGTATTCTTCGGCATCATCACTTAAAATACAATACTTTTTAAGCATAGCGGGGGTAAGTCTTGCATTACATGTTATTCCTGTGCCTTTGTATCGTTCAAGCTGAATTTGTCTTGCCTTGTTAACGCGTTCGCGAATCTGAGCCGAGGTTTCACATTTTTCATCCGATTTTAAAGATTTATAATCAACGGGTGGAACTTCAACATGGATATCTAATCTATCAAGCAAAGGTCCTGAAATTTTATTTAGATATTTATGTACCATATTTGAAGTGCATGTGCAGTTTTTTGTTGGATGACCAAAGAAACCACAAGGGCAGGGGTTCATCGCCGCAACAAGTGTTATCGAGCTTGGGTATGTAAGAGAGCCTGCAACTCGCGAGATAGTAACTGTACCATCCTCAAGCGGTTGCCTGAGTGCTTCCATTACATCACGTTTGAATTCCGGTAATTCATCTAAAAACAAAACACCGTTATGAGCAAGAGAGATTTCACCCGGTCTCGGCACTGTTCCGCCACCCGCAAGACCGGCAGCAGAAATTGAATGGTGCGGAGCTCTAAAAGGTCTAGCGCATACAAGGGGGTAATCTTTATTAAGAATACCTGCTACCGAGTGAATTTTTGTAGTTTCGATTGATTCTTCAAAAGTGATTTCGGGAAGTATAGAAGGTAATCGTTTTGCGAGCATACTTTTACCCGCCCCAGGAGGGCCAATCATAAGGATGTTATGTCCACCTGCTGCGGCAATTTCAAGAGCTTTCTTTGCGGTTAGTTGACCCTTAACTTCTGAAAAATCGAGAATATTTTTATTGCTATAATTTTTAAAAATTGTTTTATCGGTTGCATCTATTAACTTTTCATCGGTAAGATGCGAAATAATATCTTTAATTGATTCAACACCATATACATCAATTCCGTCAATAACCGCCGCCTCAGCAGCATTTTCCTTTGGAACAAAGAGATTTTTAACACCGTTTTCACGTGCGGTGATGGCAATAGTTAGTACACCGTTAACCGCTCTGATTTTGCCATCAAGCGCTATTTCACCAATTATGATACTATTTTCAAGATTACACTTTAACTGTCCCGAAGCACGCAAAATGGCGAGGAGAATAGGCAAATCGTAAATAGAGCCTTCTTTTTTCTTGTTCGCGGGTGCAAGATTAACTGTTATTCTGCCGGTTGGAAACTTATAACCGCAGTTTTTTATAGCCGCACGAACTCGGTCTCGCGATTCTTTAACCGTTGCATCGGGCAGACCTACAATATCAAAGTTTGGAAGTCCTCCCGAAACATCTGCCTCAATTTCAATCATATAAGAATTAAGTCCAAAAAGACCTATACTGTTAATTCGTGAAAACATAATGCACCTTCTATAGTAATATATGTGTATTATATAATATATTTTGACATATTACAATAATCTTTTTTGCATAATTTTGCTGTATGATTTTTTATTAAATTTAAAAAAATTAAGTTTTTAAATATACTAAATTTTGCTTTAAAAGCTTTTTTAAGGAAAATGCATTGTGAAAAATACACAAAATATCGCTCAAAAAATATCTTTATATTGGAAAAAAATTAGAACTTTTTCACAAATAATTGACTAATGAGCAAAAAGTGGTATAATATAATATATAAAATTTAAATCAAGGGGATTGTACTATGTGCGTTAAAGATGTAGTAATTCAGAATCAGGTTGGTTTGCATGCTCGCCCTGCAACATTTTTCATTCAGAAGGCTAATGAATATAAGTCTTCAATTTGGGTGGAGAAGGATGAGCGCAAGGTTAATGCAAAGAGCCTTTTGGGTGTTCTTTCGTTAGGTATTGTTGGCGGCGCAACTATCAAGATTATTGTTGATGGTTCTGATGAAAAGGAAGCTCTTGATAATTTAGTTGAATTAGTAGAAGCAGGATTTTCTGATTAATTTTTAGAGATAAAATTTGCCGTTATGTTTCTTTTGCATATCGGCAAATTTTTTAAATATTTTGGTTGACTTTTTTTAATTTAATGTTATAATATACTAGTCGGTTTTGAAAAAAAAGTACATATTTCCGGGTGTGGCGCAGTTTTGGTAGCGCGCTTGAATGGGGTTCAAGAGGCCGCAGGTTCAACTCCTGTCACTCGGACCAGTCGAGAGCCTCGACACGCAATTCGCGTAGTTGAGGTTCTCCTTTTTTTATAATATCCACCTCGTGTTTTAAGTTGGTTATGAACAACCGCACCAAGAAAGCAATCACAACTTTTGTTGTGGTTGCTTTTTAATTTTATTTGATAGTGTGTTTACTACCTTTTTACTCACAAATAGGATTAAATAATACAAAAACCTCGGTGAATTTACCGATGTTTTTCTATGCTATATAATGTCATAAACTTCAACAATTCCGCTTTTGTGGTATAAAGAGGGAGTTATCAACAACGAATAACCTCTTCCGTTTTCGCTAATCCATTCGGCTGAATGCCTTCTTGGAACTGCCGTTGCACCAAGTAGCATCATAATAGCGCCTCCGTGCATAATTACTGCCGATTCACTTATATTATTTTGCATCATATCGTTAACAATCAGGTTAAGACCAATACATATTCTTTGTATAAATTCTGTATTGTCCTCACCGTTTGGAGGGGCAGTTACTTTACCTGAAGTCCACGATTTAAAATCGGGGTTTTCTTCGAGTTCTTGTGCCGTTTTTCCATCGAAATCGCCAAAATCATACTCTGTCATATTGGGGACTGTTATTATTTCCTTATCTGGATATAACACAGCAGCTGTTTGTTTGCAACGGAGCATAGGGCTTGAATATAGTTTTGATATTTCGGGATATTCTATATCTGTCCTTAATTCTTGTAATTCTTTTAAGCCTTCGGGAGAAAGTGGCATATCAGTGCGGCAACCGATATATTTTCCTAATATATTGGCATCGGTTGCTCCGTGTCTAATTAAATGAATTTTGTAAGTTTTCATTATAATTCCTCCAAAAGTGTTGAAATAATATTATTGGATATGAGCATACCTTTTTCGGTAAGATAAATGTTTTTATCAGTTATATTAAGTAATCCGTGTTTTTGCATATTATGAGCACAGCTCAAAAATTCTTTTGGTAGCTCCTCAGAAAAATAATTCATATATTCGTTGAAATTTATCCCATCAATAAGTCGAAGGTTTAGCATAACAAATTCTTCTTTTGTTCCGCCTATATCATCAAATACAGTTGAATTCCCGTTTATAAAAGCCTTTATATCGTTTGGATAATAAAATCGCTTATTGGATAGATAAGAATGTGCACCCGCACCAATTCCTAAATATTCGTTACATTTCCAATAGATTAAATTGTGGGAACTTTGCTTTCCAGACTTTGAAAAATTTGAGATTTCGTAATGTAAATATCCTTTGTTTTTGAGATATTCGCACATAAAAAGATACTGATTTGCTTGCTGTTCATCATCGGGAAGATTAAGGGTATCTTTAATTTTATAAAACAGGGTGTTTTCTTCGATTTTTAGTATATATGCAGAGATATGTTCAGGAGATAGACTTGTTATAAAATTAAGGCTTTTCTCAAGTGAGTTTAAATCAGAATCAGGCAACCCGAGCATAATATCAAGAGAAATATTATTGAATCCGTATTTTCGGGCGGCATTAACCATTTTTACGGTATCTGATGCTAAATGAGTTCTGCCAAGAAGTTTAAGTTCCTCATCGTCACCACTTTGTGCACCGATAGAGAGGCGGTTCACACCCGATTCCTTTGCATAGGTGAGAATATTACGAGGGTTAGAACAAGGGTTAAGTTCAAGTGTGATTTCTGCATTATCAAGCAATGTAAAATTTTCTTTTACTGCCGATATAACATCGGGTAACATCTCTTCAAGAAGTGAGGGTGTTCCGCCACCTAAATATAAAGAACTAATGGGACGGTTAATCTTACCGCCCCATTTTTTAATATCTCTTATGAGCGCAATGGTGTAATCTTCCATGAGTTTGCGATTTAAAAAAGTTGAATAAAAATCACAATAGGCACACCTTTTAGCGCAAAAGGGGATGTGTAGATAAAGACCAATAGAATTAGTCAATTATCTCACCGATGCAACTGCCTGGAACGCAAGCTGCATTTGCTTCATCAGTATCTATATGCATAGCAAGGCTGTAACTAGGGCTAACGCGAGCTACTACATCGCCAAAAACGAGAGCTCTGCCTTCTGTAGAAAGTTTAACGCTAACGATTTGTTTATCAGTGATTCCGTATTTTTCTGCATCGGCAGGGGTCATATGTATGTGACGCTTTGCGGCGATAACACCCTCGGTAATTTCAACTTCACCTGCAGGACCAACGATTTTACAAGCACCTGAGCCTTTAACGTCACCAGATTCTCTGATTGGTGCAGTAACACCGATTGCACGCGCATCAGTAAGTGAAAGTTCAACCTGTGTTTCGGGACGAACAGGGCCTAAAATGGATGCCTTTAACTGCGATTTAGCACCAACGATAGTAACCTTTTCCTCACAAGCAAATTGACCGGGTTGTGATAAATCTTTCTTTGGAGTAAGGGTGTGACCCTTACCAAAAAGTATTTCAAGGTGCTCCTGTGTTACATGGAGATGCCTTGCAGAGATTTCAACTAAAACTTCTTTTGCCATTTTAAAAAACTCCTTAATTTTTATTTCCATTCTATTTTAACACATTTTTTGTTTATTTCAAGTGAAAATGCCAATATATGTTATGATTTTTTCTAAAAAAACATATATTGAAACAAAAAGAGAGGAGAATTTTATGGAAATTATAAAAACGGGCGCTATGGTGGTTATATTTATATCTGCGATAATCATATTTTTGATAGCGTTATTTAGTAAAAAAATTATAAAAACACTTTTTTTAAATGCATTGACAGGAATTGTGGTTTTAATTGTTATAAATCTAATTTCAAAGTATATTAACGTTTATTTACCCATAAATGAATGGACGGTATCTTTTTCGGGAGTTTACGGATTACCTGCAGTAATAGGGATGATTGTTTTAAACACTGTTTTATAAAGTACGATGTTTTGTACAGTAAAAATTGTAAAATATACTCGAAAAAATTACAAAGGTGTGATATAATAATTTTATATCAGACTAAAGGAGTATTAAAGAGTGTTACAGTTTATTTACGGTAGACCTTCTTCGGGTAAAACATCGGAAATACTTAAATTGATGAAACAAACACAAGAAAAGGGCGAAAACTCTGTACTTATAGTGCCTGAACAATTTTCTTTTGAGGCAGAAAAACGAACACTTTCGTGTCTTGGAGATAGTTTTGCCTTGACCTGTAAGGTTATGAGTTTTAGTAGAATTTGTGATGAAGTTTCCGCATTGTGTGGAGGAACGGCATCAAAGGTGTTAGGGGATAGTGAAAAAATTATCCTTATAAAACGTGCGCTCAATTTATGCAAAGATAATTTAATTTTATGGAGAAAATATTCATCTTCAATTTCCTTTGCTCAGTCTGTGCTTGATGTAATTAGTGAATTAAAACTTAATGGTGTTTCAACTGCCGAACTTCGTAAAGCCGCACACGATATTGATTCTGTGTTGCTTAAAAATAAACTTCTTGATATTGCAGAAATATATGATAGTTATGATATTATACTTGGCGAAAGATTTATTGACCCCGTGGACAAGCTTACGTTATTGTATCGTCAGTTAGAAACCTATAGTTTTTTCAAGGAAAAAACGGTATTTATTGATTCCTTCAAAGGTTTTACAGGTCAGCAATATAAAATAATTGGCCGAATTTTAGCACAGGCAAAGGATGTTTATATATCCTTTAACTACGAGGAAGATGCTGATGAGTTTTCAATTTATGGTAACATTGGAAAAACCATTGAAAAGGTTAAGAAGATAGCTCAGAAAAGCGGTGTTGATATTTGTGTGCCAATTAAACTTTATGATAGCAAATATAAGCACAAAAACCTATTTAACTTAGAACGTGTACTTGCAGGTTATAATGTGTCATCTCACGTGAATGACGGTAGCGTTACGGTATGTAAGTGCTCAAATGTAAACGATGAGGCTCGTTTTGTTACGAGAATGATAAGAAGACTTGTCCGTGAAAACGGATATAGATACAAAGATTTCGTTGTTATTGCACGAAACACCGATGATTATCAAGAGGCAATTGAAATTGCTTGTAAAAATAATGGTATCGGTTGTTTTACCGACAGAAGATTACCCTTGAACACTTTTCCAATTAGTGTTTCTGTTTTTTCTGCCTTGGGTGCTATTCGCGGTTTCCCAACCGAGAAAATACTCCGTTTCCACAAAACCGGTATCACAGACCTTTCTGTTGATGAAATATCTCTTATTGAAAACTATACTGCTATTTGGGGAATTTCTGGAGAAATGTGGCTCAAGGAGTGGGATATGAATGTGCGTGGTCTCGTAACAGGAGAGCCTCGTGAAAGCGATATTGAAGAATTAAAAACTATCAATTCTATAAGGGAAAGGGCAATAAAACCGATTTGCGAATTTAAATCGGAGTATAAAGGCAGCTCAAAAGCAAGGGCGACCGCTATTGTTAATCTTCTCAAAAAGTGCAATGCGGGTGAAGTTCTTAAAACCCTTGTAAGTGACTTTGAAAACAATGGCAACAACTTTACTGCAGACACTATAAAACAGAGTTATTCGCAGTTTATGGATGTTTTAAGCAGTATAACCGAATGTTTTGCAGATACAGATATAAGCCGTGAAGAGTTTGAAGAAGCATTAGAAATATCCGTGTCTTCTTCAACAATCGGTACTATTCCCCAAACGCTTGATGAGGTGACTTTTGGCGATGCCGAAAGAATTCGTCCTTCAAGGGCAAAGGTTGCTTTTATTCTTGGCGCCAACCAAGGGAAATTCCCAATTCAAATTTCTGGTGGCGGTCTTCTTAGCGTTTATGAAAGGGAACAGATAATTTCAAGGGAAATACCTATTGCGGATAATTCAATAAGCAGTGTAATAGATGAGAATTATCTTGTTTATACAAGTCTTTGTTGCGCCAGTGAAAAACTTTTCGTATCTTATAGCAGTTCTACGCTTATAGGAGAAGTTTTAGAGCCATCTGCTTTTGTAGAGAAGATTACTAATTGTTTATCTTGCGATATTCTTTGTGAGCCTTGTGACAAGTTATGTGATTTTAATTTACCCGAAACAAAAAATGAAGCGTTTGCACTTTTCTGTGAAAATTATCAGTTTAATCCATCTAATGCACTGACAGTAAAGACTGCGCTTAATACAGTGGGTGAGGGTGTTAAAATTGAAACGATTGAGAACGTTATTGGTCGCAACAACTGTAAGATTTCAACCGAAAATGCGCGTGAGCTTTATGGAACGCAGATGAAAATGTCTGCCTCAAAACTCGATGTCTTTAATCGTTGCAGATTTTCATATTTCTGTAAATATGGTTTAAATTTAAAGAAACTTCAACCTGCAGATTTTGATGTTTTGCAGAGGGGAACTATCGTCCATTATGTTTTTGAAAGACTTATAAGCGAAAACAAGGATAACATTGCATTACTTTCTGATGATGAGGTATCAAATCTTGTTGATTATTATATCAATGAATATCTTGATATGGTAAACGGATACCGAAGCATAGAAACCGCTTATTCACGCTTTATTTTAAGTAGAATTTCAAGACTAGTAAAAGAGGTAGCACGTCATATCGTAAAAGAGTTTGCACAGAGTAAATTTAAGCCTTACAGATGCGAAATGAAGATAGGAAATGATGGCGAAATTCCCGAACAGGTAATTGCATTTGATGGCGGCAACATTCATCTTATAGGAAGTATTGACCGTGTGGATGAATATAATGGATATATTCGTGTGATTGATTATAAAACAGGAAGTCGTAGTTTTAAATTGCCCGATATTCTTTTTGGTCTTAATCTACAGATGCTCATTTATCTTTATTCTGCAGTAAGGGGAACGGGTATTCCTGATGAAAAAGCGGCAGGTATATTCTATTTACAGTCAAAAAGAGATTTAAATGAAAACGGAATGACAATGAACGGTTTACTGCCGGCCGACCTCGATTTAGTTTGTGCTATGGATAAAGAAAATAGCGGCGAATTTGTTCCAAGAATCTCTTTTAATAAAGACGGAAGTGTTAATAAAGCGCTATCTTCATTTATTTCGGCAGAAGATTTTACTGTGATATTTGATTATCTCGAGAAACTTATTGCTAAAACGGGTAATCAAATAATTTCCGGAGATATTTCTATTAATCCGGTTGACGGTAGAGAATCTGCGGCTTGTGATTACTGTGATTTTGCGTCTCTTTGTGCTATTGAGGATAAAGAGGCATTTAAAGTGCCAAAACTTAGCAATAGCGCAGTATTAGATAGGATAAAGGAGGGTGAAAACGATGGCATTTAAAGCAACCGAAGCGCAAAAATTGGCAATAGAAACGGATGGTAATGTGCTTGTTTCTGCTGCGGCAGGCTCAGGTAAAACGGCGGTTTTGGTCGAAAGAGTTATGAGACTCTTATGTGATGAAAAAAATCCCGTTTCTGCCGATAGAATGCTTATTGTTACCTTTACCAATGCCGCTGCTGCTGAAATGAAGGCACGAATTGAAAAGAGAATAGATGCAGAACTTAAAAATAATTCAAGTAAGAATCTTTTAAGACAGAAATTTTTGCTTTCAAACGCTAAAATCTGCACAATAGACTCTTTTTGTATAGACCTTGTAAGAGAAAACTTCGAAAAGCTGGGAATAAACCCTGATTTTAAAATGAGTGATAACGGCACAATTTCAGAGATTGACAATAGGGTTATTAGTAGCATTGTAAATGAGTACATTTCAAGTGGTAATGAAGATTTTTTAACCTTGCTTGATATTATCGGTGCAGAGTATGATGAAAAGAATTTCTGCAAGGCGGTTCTTGATATTTATAACTTTAGCCGTCAACTTGCGGAGCCTACCGAATGGTTTGAATCAATTAAAACTCCTTTCTTATCAACCGGATTTGATGAATGTAATGAGTGGTTTAATTTCGCTTTTGATTTAGCGGAAGAGAAGATTTTTGATTTAAGAAATTCTGTTGCTACAATAATTGATAAAATAAGTGACAATGAAAAGGCGGCAAACAAGTTTTTACCAAACTTGATTTTTGTTTCAGGCATGCTTTCTGATTTGGCAGAAATCTCAAATAAACGTGATTGGGATATTTTGCACAAGAGCCTTTGCGAATTTGTGCTTCCATCAAAACCAGATGCCAGGGGTTTTAGCGGTGTTACTGCAGTTTCAGTTATCAAACTGTTTTATGAAGAAGTTCAAAATACGATTGATACTTTAAACAAGTATTTTTTTGCAACTAAAAACGATATTGAAGAGCAGATTGATTTTCTAAGGAAACCGGTAATAATCCTAAGCGATATATTAAAACGCTTTGAACATGAACTTTTTGAAGAATATCTATCTGAAAATATTTTTACCTTTCATAATACCGAGCATTTAGCCCTAAAACTTCTCACAGACGTTGATGAGAATGGTGAAAATGAATTTTTGAATAGATATGATGTTGTTATGGTAGACGAATATCAGGATACTAACAATCTCCAAGATAGACTTTTTTCTGTGTTATCTTGTAATGAGAAAAAACTTTTTGCAGTTGGCGATATTAAGCAGAGTATTTATGGTTTCAGAGGTGCTAATCCCGAGAATTTTTCAAAGAAAAAAGAGCGTTATATAGATGTCCAATTGGCAAAAGGTGATGAACCTAAGAAAATCATATTGAGCAACAACTTTAGAAGTAATCCTGAAATCTGTTCTTTCATAAATTATTTCTTCTCACTTTTTATGACCAAGAATAATGTTGGACTAAATTATGGCGAAGAGGAGAAATTAATTCCGCTACCAAGAGAAGAAAAAAGTGACGATGCGGTTGAATTACGACTAATAGAAAAGCAAAATAGCAGTGAATCTGAGCTTGTTCTTGAGGCTTTAGCAATTTTAGATTATATAAAAAAGATTTGCAACTCAGGAGAATGTATCAAAAGTAAAAATGGATTTAGAAAGGCGGAATTTTCTGATTTTGCCATTTTGATGAGAGCTACACGCTATAAGGCAGATAAAATTGCAACAGTTTTGCGAGGTGCAGGAATTCCTGTCAATTTTAGTGTAGAAGGCTTTGCGCAAAGAACCGAAATTCAAACGATTCTTTCATTTCTGAAGATAATTGATAATCCAAAAAATGATATAGAACTTGCCTGTGTTATGCTTTCGCCGATTTTCTGTTTTACTCCCGATGAACTCGCACAAATCCGCATGTCAAAGAGAAATGGTGATTTTTATTCGGCAGTTCAGTTTTCTGCAAAAGCAGGTAACAAGAAAGCGGCAGAATTTATAAAAACACTTGATAATTATCGTAAACGTTCCGTTATAATGAGTGTGGCGAAAACACTTTCTCTTGTTGTGAACGAAAGCGGTTTCATAAATATTGTTAGTGCAATGAATGAGGGAACTACACGCCGCAACAACCTTTTCTTGCTTATTGAGTACGCTAATGAGTATGAAGCGTCAAATGGCTCAAATCTTTCGAAATTTATTGATTATATTAAAAATCAATCTGAAAGTGGATTAAAATCTGCACTTGCCGGAACGGGTAGTAATGCCGTTAAAATTATGAGCATACACGCTTCCAAAGGATTGCAGTTTCCGATTTGCATTATTGCAAATACCTCTTCCGCTTTTAAGAAAGATTATAATAAAAATCCTGTTTGCTATACACAAGAACAGGGTGTGGGCTTTAAGTTTTTAGATGAGAAAAAGGGCAAAAAAACAACAACCCTTAATTACGAAATTATGGGTGAGATAGAGAAAAAACAGGTAAGAGCAGAAGAGTTACGGTTGCTTTACGTTGCGATGACAAGAGCAGAAGAAAAACTTTTGTTTATAACAACAGTTAACAGTATAGAAAAGCAAAATGCCGATTTAACACAAAAGCTTTTCCTTAGCGATAATAAGGTTAATATGCAACTGTTTTCTAAACTTAATTCTTATTCAGAGTGGCTTTTAATTGCAGCTGCACTTCATAAAAAGGGAACGATACTTCGTGAAAAAGGTGAAATAATTCCAAATGAAAGTGAAGCTTCTCTTAATATTACCATTTTCGAAGAAACCGATGAAGAAACAATATATGAAAATATTAACGAAGATTTTGTTGTTGATGATACCGTTTGTGAAAAAATCGCTCAGAACATTTCCTTTTCTTATCCTTATGAAAGGATAAGACAGATTGAAGCAAAAACTTCTGTTTCTGCCGTTGCAAACAAAGCTGAAAGTAATAAATATATCTTTAAGGATATGCCTTCTTTTATGAGTGGACAAGGCATGTCGGCAACGCAAAAGGGAACAACTATGCACAAAATAATTCAGTTTTTCGATTTTGAGAACTACAAGGATATCCATGCAGAGATTGAACGTCTTAAGGAGTGGAAGTTTATAAGCGAGCTTGAGGCAGAAAACGCAAATATATCCGCTTTGAAAAATTTCTTTGAAAGTGAGATTTTCCGCCGAATAATATCTGCCGAATCTTTGCATCGCGAAATGAGATTTTTAACCCAAATTGACCCGAAAGTTATCGACAATACAATTGAAAAGAGTGGGGAAAAGGTCATTTTGCAAGGTGCAGTCGACCTTTGCTTTGTTGAAGAAGACGGGATTGTTATTCTAGATTTTAAGACGGATAGGGTTAATGAAGAGCAAGAACTTATAAATTCTTATAGTGAACAACTCGAATATTATGCGCTTGCTTGTGGAAAAATTTTCAACCTACCCGTTAAAGAAAAGATAATTTATTCTTTTGCACTTTCGAAGGCAATATCGTTATAGAAAAAAACTTACCTCGTGAATCACGAGGTAAGTTTTTTATAAAGATTCAATATATTTTTTTTGAACAAAATCAAGAATTTCTTTTTGAGTTTCATTAGGTAATTTTTTGATTTTTTTCATAAGTTCAAGCTCGGAGGCATCGGGTTCATAAGATGGAAAGCAGAAGTTTCCGTATTCATCGATAAACAAAGAGTCTTGCTTAAATGTCATCGGTTTATTTTTAATAGAAGCCGAATCTCTATCGATTATAGCAGCAATACTATCTTCTCCGTGCATTAGAACGATAGGTGAAATATTAAAAACATAGGCTAGGTCTATAATTTTTGCAGCTGAAACATTACCTTCACGTTCCATTTGTGAATAGGTAGAAAGTTTCATATTAAGTTTTTCGGCAACCTCTTCCTGACTAAGACCAGAAAAATTTCTGTATTTTTTTATTCGTTCGTTAATTGATATATTTTCCACTGTATGTACTCCCTCAAGTTTTCCTTGACTTAAATGTTATGAATTGGTATAATTCATTAGGTAATGATTAATTATAGATTTGCTGGAGTGGCTCAGTTGGTAGAGCAGTTGATTCGTAATCAACAGGTCGTGGGTTCGAGTCCCATCTTCAGCTCCATAAAGGTTTTGAAATTTTTTGTTTCAAAGCCTTTATTTTTATATTAATTTTAATATATTTGTCGAAAAATGTCAAGAAACATACGATTTTGAAAACAACTTGAAAAATATAAAAAGAGTGTTACCTAGTGAACAAGTCCAGTAAAAACGGACAATAGAAAAAAAGAGTCCCCTATGGTAGAATTGAAATAACTACCATAGGGGGATTTTTTATGCCAAGAGAATATAGAAATATAAAGGAATATGAAAGCGAAATATTTGCATTGCGAGAGCAAGGAAAAACAAATCGAGAAATATGTGAAAAATTTGGATTAAAGCAAAGGCAACTTGAAAATTTCATCAATCGACATAATAGAAATCAAGCAAAGTTATCATCAGGCATATCAATAAAGCCCAAAGGCAGACCCCGAAAAGATGGAACTGAACTGCCACCATCCATACAACAATTAAGTAAAGTTGCTCAATTGCAATACGAACTTGCAAGAAAGGAACGACAAGTAAAAAGATTAGAAATGGAAAATGAACTAATGCGGGATTTTCTCTCGCTCACCGAAAGGAAGTGAGAACAAGCGTAAAATACAGGGTAATTTACCGACATAAAGATAAATATTCAATTAGTGAGATGTGTAGGTTCTTTAAAGTATCAAGAAGTGGATATTATGGTTATGTATCACGAATGAATGTACCTGCATGGGATTTACCGTTAGCGGAGAAAATAAGAGAATGTCAAAACGAGTGCGGTAAAACCTACGGATACCGTAGGGTACATATATGGCTTGAAAGAAAC
>JAZUMI010000010.1:0-18683 GCA_045603505.1 Acutalibacteraceae bacterium | reverse complement strand
TGGAAAAGGGGAGTGCATAATGGATAAAAAACTTAAAAATAATCTTATCTTGGTTGCATTTGGGGTAATTCTTTTTGCGGCAGTTATGAATATAGATGCAGTATTTAACTTTTTGAGAACAATTATCGGATTATCATATCCTGTTGTTTTCGGATTTGTTATTGCATTTATACTTAATGTGCCTATGCGCGGTTTTGAAAACCTTTTGTTAAAGATTTCAAATAAGATGAAGAAACCGTTGAAAAAGAAAACTATAGGTATAATTAGTTTATTACTTACCTTTGTCTGCGTTATTCTTGTTGTAACCTTAATTGTTACAATGCTTTTACCTGAACTTATAGCATCGGCACAAAGCCTCTATAATTTGATTGCTCAAAAACTTCCTGATTGGCTTTCAAAACTTAAGGAATATGATATTGATACAACAAAAATTGTTGAATGGTTTGAGGGCCTTAATGTTGAAACACTTATAAGTAAGGTTACAAACAGTGCAGGAACAGTTATCACATCGGTTGTAACTTTTGCTTCATCTGCAGTTACAGGCATTACTGGGTTTATTATTTCTATAATTATTGCTGTTTATGTTCTTCTCAGCAAACGCTCACTTTCTTATCAAAGCAAGAAACTTCTTGAAGCACATATGAAACCTAAGGTAGTTGAAATTATATATCATATTTGTGACCTTATTTCGAGCACTTTCTCGAAATTCTTTTCGGGACAGTGTGTTGAGGCATGTATACTTGGTGCGCTAATATTTTTAGCATTTACAATCTTTAAAATTCCCTATGCATCACTTATAGGAATTTTAACTGCAGTTTGTGCATTTGTACCTTATGTGGGAGCATTTGTTTCCTGTTTTATAGGGGCATTTCTTGTTCTCCTTGCAAGTCCCTCACAGGTTATCGTGTGTATAATTATATATCTGGCAGTTCAGTTTATCGAAACTCAGCTCATATATCCACATGTTGTTGGAACATCGGTAGGCTTAAGTCCGCTCCTTACACTCATTGCTGTACTTATAGGCGGTAGCCTTTTTGGCCTTTTAGGTATGATTTTCTTTATTCCGATATGTGCGGTTATTGTAACACTTATTAGTGAGTATACTAACAAGGTTATCCATAAAAAGATAGAAGAAATTAATTGATAACACTTAAATCTCTCCGAAAATTTCGGAGAGATTTTTTATTAAGATATGTATTTACTTTATCTTAGAATTATGATAAAATTTAATGGAGTAAAGTTATAAAAGGGAAGTATTTTAATGGCAAAGATAGAAAATTTACGTAACGTTGCAATTATTGCGCATGTAGACCACGGCAAAACCACACTTGTTGACCAACTTTTAAAACAAAGCGGAACTTTCCGTACTAATGAAACTGTTGATGAACGGGTTATGGATTCGGGTGACCTTGAGCGTGAAAGAGGAATAACCATTCTTTCTAAAAATACAAGCGTTATGTATAACGGTATAAAAATAAATATTGTTGATACCCCGGGACATGCCGATTTTGGTGGCGAGGTTGAGCGTATTCTTCAAATGGTAGACGGTGTTTTATTGCTTGTAGATGCCTTTGAGGGATGCATGCCGCAAACACGCTTCGTTTTAAAAAAGGCTTTAGCGCTCGGTAAACGTGCAGTAGTGGTTGTTAATAAAATTGATAGACCAATGGCTCGTCCACACGAGGTTGTAGATGAGGTGCTTGATTTATTTATAGACTTAGGTGCAGACGAAGAGCAAATCGAATTTCCTGTTATTTTTGCTTCGGGTAGAGATGGTTATGCTAACTATTCTCCCGATGTAAAGGGAACTGATATGAAGCCTTTGTTTGAAGCAATGGTTAACGAAATTGATGCACCCGAAGGCGATGTTGATGCACCTCTACAAATACTTTTTACAAATATTGAATATGACGATTATCTTGGTAGAATAGGTGTCGGCAGAGTTATACGAGGAAATGTTAAGACCGGTCAGACGGTTGCTCTTTGCCGGAAGGATGGCACAACAAAGAATGTTAAAATTGCTAAACTCTTTATGTATGAGGGGTTAAAGCGTGTTGAGGTTGATAGTGCCAAGGTTGGCGATTTAATTCAAGTTGCAGGTATTGCCGACCTTAATATAGGCGAAACTGCTTGTGCGCTTGATTGCATAGAACCATTACCTTTTGTTAAAATAGATGAACCAACACTCGCAATGAACTTTATGGTTAATAACTCGCCTTTTGCGGGTAAGGATGGAAAGTATGTTACCTCGCGTAATATCCGTGACCGTTTGTTTAAGGAAGTTATGACTAATGTAAGTCTAAAGGTTGAAGAAACCGATTCAGCCGATACCTTTAAGGTTTCGGGAAGAGGCGAATTGCATCTTTCTATTCTTATTGAAACTATGCGCCGACAAGGGTATGAATTCCAGGTTTCGCCACCTGAAGTAATATATAAAAAGGATGAAAACGGTAATCTGCTCGAACCGATAGAACTTCTTATGATAGAAGTCCCTGAGGAATATGTAGGTGCCGTTATGGAAAGACTCGGCACAAGAAAAGCGGAAATTAAGAATATGGGAACAAGAGAGGGTGGAACGAGTCACCTTGAATTTTTAATTCCCGCAAGAGGTTTGCTCGGTTACCGTTCACAGTTCTTAACCGATACTAATGGTAATGGAATTATGAATCACGTTTTTGATAGTTATCAGGAGTATAAGGGCGATATTGAACAGCGTTCAACAGGCTCCATTATTGCTCACGAAACGGGAGAAGCAACCGGTTATGGACTTTATAACACCCAAAGCCGAGGAAGACTCTTTATAGGTGCCGGTACACCTGTTTATGAGGGAATGATTGTAGGCGAAAATCCAAAGTGTGAGGATATTGTTTGTAATGTCTGCAAGAAAAAGCAGATGACTAATACTCGTGCATCAGGCTCGGATGATGCCTTACGTTTAACACCGCATTCGAATTTAAGCCTTGAGCAGTGCCTCGAATTTATCAAGAATGATGAACTTGTTGAAATTACGCCGAATAATATGCGACTTCGCAAACGTATTCTTGATAAGGAACAGAGAATGAAATACGAGGCAAAGCACCGATGAATTATATAATACTCGATTTAGAATGGGATAGTGTTTATGTAAAACACATCAGCAGATTTATGAATCAAATACTGCAAATTGGCGCGGTAAAACTTGATGAAAATTTTGATGTTATCGATGTCTTTGATGTTGTAATAAAATCATCAGTTTCAAAAAGGTTAACCAAGAGATTTACAGAACTTACAGGTATAACTAAAGAAGAAATGCTTGCAGGTGTTCCTTTAGAAGAAGCAGTTAATATGTATAACGAATGGTGCGGAGAAGAAACCGTTACTATGACCTGGAGCAATTCTGATTTGTTTGCGATTGATGAAAATGAAAGAAATCTGCTTAACAATTCTATTAGATTTAAAATTGAAAAATATTTAGATTTACAGAAGTTCATACAAGGCGAAATGCATCTTTTAGGATTTGAACTTAAAAATCAAATTTCACTTTTGGATGCGGCAGATAAATTAGGTATTTCAATTGAGGATATGCGTTTGCACAATGCAAAGGATGATAGCCTTGTATGTGCCGCTTTGCTTAAGAAATTCTATAACAAGGAGCGTTTTTCTTCTTTTGTTAAGGATACATCTAATCCTGAATTTTATAATAGACTTCGATTTAAAGCACACGTAATATCTAATATAAATGATAAGGATATTGATAAAGCGTGGCTTGAATTTAACTGTGATGTATGTGGCGAAAAAGCTAAGCGAGTTTCAAAATGGAAGTATCATAACCGTTGGTTTTCGGCGGTTTTCGTGTGTTCTTGCGGCAGAAAATTCAATGGCAGACTTTTTTTAAAGAAGACCTTTGATGAAGTGGTGTGCCACAGAAAAATTTGCGAGATAAAAAAGGTAAGACTAACAGAATCAGAGTCTGCAGATTCTAATAAACGGGAAAATAAAAGAGATGAAATGCAATCTGTGTCCGAGAAGGTGTAATGCCGAGCGGAATGAAAAACACAACTTAAACGGTTTTTGCAAAATGCCTTTGTTGCCAAAAGCGGCAAGGGCTTCTTTGCATTTTTGGGAAGAGCCGATAATAAGCGGTGAAAATGGTTCGGGAACGGTATTTTTTAGTGGTTGCTCACTTGCGTGTGTTTATTGTCAGAACTATGAAATTTCACATATAGGAAATGGAAAGGTTATAAGTTCTCAGCGTCTTGCGGAAATTTTTAAAGAACTAGAACAAAAAGGCGCCCACAATATAAATCTTGTAAATCCAACCCACTTTGTTTTGTGTATTAAAGAGGCATTGGATATTTATAGACCTAACATACCTATTGTGTATAATTCTTCGGGTTATGAAAGTGAAGAAACAATATCTGCGCTGAAAGAATATATTGATATATATCTTCTCGATTTTAAATACTTTTCTAAGGAAAAAGCGGCGCTTTATTCTTCTGCACCCGATTATGTAGAAACTGCAAAGGCTACTCTTAAAAGATGTTACGAATTAACCCCTAAGTGTATTATTGAAAACGGAATTATGAAAAAGGGAATTATTGTTCGCCATCTTTTACTTCCGTTATCTACAAACGATGCGATTGGCGTGTTTGATTGGGTAAGAGAAAATATGCCTAATGCGTATTTTAGTTTTATGGGTCAGTATTTGCCGCTTGGGAAAGCAAAGGAATATCCCAATATAAACCGACCTGTCACAAAACGCGAGTATAAAAAGGTGCTTTCTTATATAGAACAGAGCGGTTTTTCAAACGTGTTTTATCAGGAACTATCAAGCGCAAACGAAAAATATGTTCCCGAATTTGACCTTTCTGGAATTTAGACTTGACATTTTATCTTTATAATGATAATATTTTATCATAGATAAACCGATGATTAAGAATAGTAGCCGTTATATGATGCTTAAAGAGAGCCACCGTTGGTGTAAGTGTGGTAGCAAAGTTATCGGTGAATGGACTTATGAGGGCAACCGAAAACCTTTTTGGTGAGTAGTAGTTGACGGGGGACCGCTTCCGTTATCAGTGCGGCTTGTATTTTTGTGCAAGAAATGAGTGGCTGTTTTACAGCAATTTGGGTGGTACCGCAGGATTTATCTTGTCCCATAGGGACAGGATTTTTTTATTTTGGAGGAAAAACAGATGAAACTTAACGGAATTGATTTTGATACCTATTTCAGAGATTATCCTAACAAGGAAGGATACTTCGGAAAATACGGCGGAGTTTATATTGATGATAAACTTAAAAATGCTATGGCAGAAATAACCGAGGCATATTATTCAATCTGCCAATCGAGAAAGTTTATTGCAGAACTTCGTAGAATAAGAAAAGAATTCCAGGGTAGACCTACCCCTGTAACACATCTTGAAAGACTTTCGGATGCGTTAGGCGGTAAGGTTCAACTTTACGCAAAGAGGGAAGACCTCAACCATTCGGGAGCACACAAACTTAATCACTGTATGGGCGAGGCTTTACTTGCTAAATATATGGGCAAGAAAAAGGTTATTGCCGAAACAGGTGCCGGTCAACATGGTGTTGCTTTAGCAACTGCTGCGGCATACTTCGGTTTGGAATGCGATATCTATATGGGCTCTGTCGATATTAAAAAACAGGCTCCCAACGTTGCGAGAATGAAGATACTCGGCGCTAATGTTATTGAGGTTACTCATGGCCTTCAAACCTTGAAAGAGGCAGTTGACGCGGCTTTCGATGCATATAGCAAGGAATATAAAGAATCTATTTATTGCATTGGCTCTGTTTTAGGACCTCATCCTTTTCCAATGATGGTACGTGATTTCCAGAGCGTTGTTGGTATCGAGGCAAGGGAACAGTTTGTTGATATGACAGGTCATCTTCCCGATGCAATCGTTGCCTGTGTAGGCGGTGGAAGTAATGCAGCAGGTCTTTTTGCAGGTTTCCTTAATGACCCTGTTGATATTTATGGTATCGAGCCCTTAGGAAGAGGACCGAAACTTGGTGACCATGCTGCCAGTCTTAAATATGGTACTGAGGGCGTAATGCACGGATTTAACAGTATTATGTTAAAGGATGAAAACGGCGAGCCTGCTCCAGTATAATCTGTTGCAAGCGGGCTTGATTATCCGTCTTCAGGCCCCGAACATGCCTTTTTGCAGGAAATTGGCAGAGTTAAGTATGATGTTATTGATGATGAAGAAACAATTGATGCATTCTATAAACTTGCTCGTCTTGAGGGTATAATTCCTGCTATTGAGAGTTCACACGCCGTTGCTTACGGTATGAAACTTGCGAAAAGAATGGATAAAGGTTCAGTTCTTATCAACCTTTCAGGAAGAGGCGATAAGGATATGGATTACGTAATTGAGAATTATGGTATCCGTTAATCTTGACATTGCTATCTAAAATAGTTAAAATTAGTAGGTATGTATGACATACCTACTTTTTTTAGGGGAATTTCTAATGGAAAAACAAAAATCGTTTATATCGGTAGTTTATATTTTAATTGCCGCTTCACTTTGGGGAACGGCGGGAATTTTTATCCGCAATTTAGAGGGAACTTTTTCACAAATACATATGGTGTTTGGAAGAACAGTTTTTTCTTCTATTGTTTTTTTGATTATAATTCTTTGCAAAAATAAAAAACTTTTAAAAGTGAAACTTAAGGATTTGCCTTGGTTTGCCGCTTCAGGTGTCTTTAGTATAGTTATGTTCAATTTTTGCTACTATAAGACAATGCAACACACAACGCTTTCCGTTGCGGCGGTATTGCTTTATACTGCACCTTTCTTTGTGGTATTTATGTCGACACTGTTTTTTAAGGAAAAGCTAAATCTTCAAAAGATTTTATGCTGCATATTAGCATTCGTTGGTTGCTGTATGGTTTCAGGATTGTTTGATTCTTCGCAAACCGTTAGCTCCAAAGCACTCATATATGGAATATTAACAGGTCTTGGGTATGCGCTTTATACCATTTTCGGTGAAATACTTATTAAAAAAGGTTATGACCCCTTAACAATAAACTTTTATGTCTTTTTATCGGCGGCAGTTTGTTGTTTATGTATAACCGATGTTCCTGAATTTACAACTGTTTCTTCTGCGGCGCCAAAAGGAGTTTTAATACTATTCTTAATGGCGGTTATTAACACGGTGTTGCCTTATCTATTCTATACCGCCGCACTCAAAAAAATAGAAACTTCAAAAGCACCTATAATTGCAATAGCCGAGCCGGTTGTGGCAACCCTTATCGGTACATTGATTTTTGGCGAAGAAATATCCCTAATTTCTATATTAGGTATCGCGGTTGTTTTAGGTGCAGTTGTTATTTTGAATTTAGAATTTGGAGAGAAAAATGGAGCAAATCAAATTAAGGGCTAATGCTAAGATTAACCTCGCGTTAGCAATAACCGGTATACTCGATAACGGTTACCATAGCATTGATACTGTTATGCAAACTGTAAGTTTATATGATACTGTTAAAATATGTAAATCTAATAAAGTTAGTGTTATTTGTGATAGTGGAATTTTAGAAGACGATAATATCGCATTTAAAGCCGCAAAACTATTTTTTGAATATACAGGAATTGCTTTTGGTGCAAAAATTGAACTAATAAAAAACATACCCATGGCGGCAGGACTCGGCGGCGGTAGTGCAGATGCCGCGGCAGTGCTTGTTGGTTTAAATATGCTTTATGAAACCAAACTAAATAAAGAGGAACTTTGTAATTTAGCGCTTAAACTCGGTGCAGATGTTCCGTTTTTTATATCTGGTGGCACCCAAAGAGCGCAGGGTATAGGGGAAGAGTTAACTCAGCTTAGCAGTCTTGAAAACTGCGCTTTTGTTATTGTAAAAGAGGGAAGTAAGCTTTCAACTAAGGAAATGTATAATAAACTTGATAATGCTGATTATCAAAATCCATTGGTCGATAATGTGGTAAAAGCGATAGAAAAGGAAAGTATGGAAATGCTTTGCGATAATATCGGTAACTGCTTTTCTTATGTTTATAATAATGAGGAAATAACCGAAAAAATTTCTTACACAAATCCACTTGCAATTTGCCTTTCGGGAAGTGGACCGAGTGTTTTTGCCATATATGAAAATTTTCTCGATGCAAAGGTAGCAGAAACGACATTAAAAGAAAAAGGAATGAATGCTTTTGCGGTTGTTCCTATTAATTGCGGAATAGAAATTGAATAAAATAAAAGACTCCCGTCAATATTCATTTTGAATATTTTGAAGGGAGTTTTATTTTGAAAACAAAAATTATATCTAAAAAAAGATTAGAAATTTCTATTGTTTGCGCTCTGATTTTTTCTTTACTGGTTAGTATATCACATTTTGAAGCGGTATGTGAGGATATGAAAAGCAACGTGCTAAGGCTTCATATAATTGCTAATTCTAATTCTATAGAAGACCAGTCGTTGAAACTAAAGGTGCGTGATGAGATTTTAAAGGAATGCGGTTATATATTTGATGGAAATACCAATATCGAAGAAGCAATTATTACCGCACAGGAGCATTTAGAAGATTTCAGATGTGTTGCGAACAAAGTTATAAAGGAAAACGGATTTGATTATTCATCTAGTGCACAGATAGGTACAAGTTTTTTTGAAACTCGGGAATACGATGCGTTTACTTTACCGGCAGGAGAGTATAAATCTCTTATCGTGAAACTCGGCAAAGCAGAAGGTAAAAATTGGTGGTGTGTAGTATTTCCAACAGTATGTATACCAACGGCGGCAGGAGAACTTGAGGATAGCCTTAGTAAAGAAAGCAGTGAAATAGCAAGTAATCCTCAAAAATATATTATGCGCTTCAAAATTGTGGAAATTTATGAGGAAATAAAAAACTTATTTAAAAAGTAAAAAAACACTTGCTTTTTTCTTTTAAGTGTGATATCATATATTGGCTAATGATTAAGAAAGGGGTGTAAACGATGAAAGAAGGACTTCATCCGGATTATGAAAAGGTGACTGTTAAATGTGCTTGTGGTGCTGAGTTCGAAACTCGTTCAACCAAAAAGGACATTCGTTTAGATATTTGTTCAAAATGCCATCCTTTCTTTACAGGTAAGCAAAAATTGGTTGATACCGGCGGACGCGTTGATAGATTCAAGAAGCGTTTCGGTATGGAAAAATAAGTCACTGTTCCGTAACCGTCGTATCGGCGGGTACGGATATTTTTTTAGTTGGGGGTGTTTCTTTAGGTGGAAGAATATATAACTATTTTGGGTACTTCCGAGGCGGAATATAGCGAAAAGCGTTCGCGCTTTATAGCGGTAGCGTGTCATTGTGCCACCGAAAAGGAAGCACTTGAATTTATAGAAAAACAAAAAACAAAATATTGGGATGCAAGGCATAACTGTTTTGCCTATACAGTAAGAGAAGAAAAAATAAACAGATTTTCGGATGATGGAGAACCGCACGGAACAGCAGGTAAGCCGATGCTTGATGTTATACTCGGTAGTGGTGTTACCGATGTTGCCGTAGTTGTAACGAGATATTTTGGCGGTGTGCTTTTAGGAACAGGCGGTCTTGTTCACGCCTATTCTAAGGCAACAAAGGATGCCATAGCGTTAGCATTAAAAGTTAAAAAAATTCACTGCGTTGAATATGAAACTATTTGCGAGTATACCGACCATGCTAAGTTTTCTGCTTTAATTTCATCTCTTAACGGAATTGTGGAAGATACAGAATATACCGACAAGGTAAAAATAACCTATCTTATAGAAGATAAGAGCGCAAGCAATTTTCTTGCAAAACTTGAAGAAAGATTTTCTGCAAGGGTGACCGCTAACGAAATTTGCGAAAAATACGTAGAAATTTAAAAAAATTATAAAAAAATAAAGGATTTTAGCAAAAAAAATCTAATATATAAGTAAAGGTGGTAAGTGTTTATGGATTGTCCTCGTGTTTTTACTGAAAATACCGAAAAAAGTTTTTTAAGTGAACATGCAACCTTTTCTGCAAACAGTAAGGGAAGAAAGGTAGCCGAAGCGAAGTGTGAACTTCGTACCGATTTCCAAAGAGACAGGGATAGAATTATCCATAGCCGTGCTTTTAGAAGATTAAAGCATAAAACACAGGTCTTTTTATCCCCTGAGTCAGACCATTACAGAACACGCCTTACTCATACTTTAGAGGTTTCGCAGATTGCGAGAACAATGGCTCGAGCTTTAAGACTTAACGAAGATTTAACCGAGGCTATTGCCTGTGGCCATGATTTAGGACATACTCCTTTCGGTCATGCCGGAGAACGAGCATTAGCCGAGCTTTCAAATACTGGATTTACACATTATGAACAGAGCGTCCGTGTTTGTGAAAAACTTGAGAAGAACGGAGAAGGTCTTAATTTAACATACGAGGTTCTTGATGGTATTGCACATCATACTAAGGGCGATTGGGCTTCAACCCTTGAAGGCAGAGTCGTTAGATTTGCCGATAGAATTGCTTATATCAATCATGATATCGAGGATGCGGTGAGAGCAGGAGTACTCAAAGAGGAAGAAATTCCGCACGAAATTACTGCTTATCTCGGCGCTAATAAGAGCCAGAGAATAACAACACTTGTAAAATCAATCATTCAAAATAGCGGTACAGATATACTGATGGCTCCAGAAATTGATAAATATTATAATCTTTTACACGATTTTCTTTTTGAAAATGTGTACAAAAACCCTATTGCTAAATCTGAGGAATCAAAGGTTTTCGGTATAGTTGAAGGCTTGTTTAAATACTTCGATAAGTATCCTGAAAAAATGTCGGGTGAATATCTTAAAATCTGTGAGAATGAGGGTAAAAACCGAGCAATAACCGATTATATTGCGGGGATGACCGACCATTTTGCAGTTGCTACTTATAGCGAAATCTATATTCCTAAGGAATGGAAAAAATAACTTAATGAGTGAGGTGATAAAGCGTGGCAATACCAGAGGAAATAATCAGTGAAATTAAATACCGATATGATATTGAAAGCGCAATATCACCTTATGTTAATTTAAAGCGCAGAGGAAAGAATCTTGTAGGTCTTTGTCCGTTCCATAACGAAAAAACACCTTCATTTACGGTTTATCCGGAGAATGGTTCGTTTTATTGTTTCGGATGCGGAGTTGGAGGAGATGTTTTCACCTTTACAGGACTTATAGAAAACCTCGATTATATTGAATCAGTTAAACTCTTGGCAGATAAGGCAGGAATTACATTGCCACAGGATGGCTATGATGATTCAATGCAAAAACTCCGTGCTAAAATTTATGATATTAATAAAGAAACAGCAAGGTTTTTCCATAACTATATGATGAGTGAAGAGGGTAAGTGGGGACTTGAATATTTCTTAAATAGAGGTCTTTCACTTAAAACTATAAAGCATTTTGGTTTAGGTGCTGCGCCTGATAGTTGGGATGCGCTTATAAATCATCTTAAAGCAAAAGGCTTTACGATAGGCGAAATGATGAGTGCCAATGTTATTGGTAAAAGCCAACGCGGAAGTTATTACGATAGATTCCGTCACAGAGTTATGTTCCCGATAATAAACATTAGGGGTAATATCATAGGCTTTAGCGGCAGAGCAATGCCGGGTGAAGATAAGATGGGCGGTAAGTATGTAAATACTTCTGATACCCCTGTTTATAAAAAGAGTGAAAATCTCTTTGCAATGAATTTTGCTAAGAATAATTGCGCTGAACGTATAGTACTTGTTGAAGGTAATATGGATGTTATTGCGCTTCACCAAGCGGGTATAACAAATGCGGTTGCGGCACTAGGTACTTCGTTTACCGCTGAACAGGTTAACCTTATAAGCCGATATACAAAAGAAATCGTTATTATAATGGATGCCGATGCCGCGGGTCAAAAAGCGGTTAGAAGGGCATTTGAAATGCTTAAGAATTCAGGTCTTAATGTTAAGGTTGTTTCTATACCTGAAGGTAAGGACCCTGATGAATTTATTAAAAAACACGGGGCGGACAAGTTTAAGTATCTCTTAGAGGGTGCAGTGAGCGATATGGATTATAAATTACTTGCTGCAGCACAGGGAATAAATACCAATGAAGATTCAGGAAGAATTGAATATTTAAGCCGTGCGATTTCTATCATTGCTGATTGCGGCGATTCAATAACGCGTGAGGTTTATATTGGTAAAATCTGTGATAAATACGGTGTTTCAAGAACAACTGTAAATGCAAGGGTTGCGGAACTTAGAAAAACTAATGCAAAAAAAGAAGAAAAAAAGATTATAAATGATGTTATATCTCCTAAAATAAATGCGGGCGATATAAATCCTGACAGGAGATTATCCCCACGAGCCGCAAAAGCGGAGGAGGGTGTAATAGCAGTTCTTTTGCAACATCCTGACTTTTTTAAAATTGCAAAAGACAAATTAGAACCCGAAAAAATGATAACTTCACTTAACAAGCGGATATATGAAATAATATATGAAGCGCTTGATAACGGCGGAGAAATCGATATTTCGGTTTTTGGTCAAAGATTGTTACCGGCCGAACTTGGCTTTGTTGTAGCATTGCAGAATAGCGAAAGAGCGGCAAACAATCCTGAAATGGTATTAAAAGACTGCATAGCGGTAATATTAGAAGAAAGTATGTTAAAAGAAAACAAGGATTCTGATAATATATCGCTTGAAGATTGGGCAAAAAAAATGCAGTCGTTGATTGATAAGAAAAAATGAAAAGGGGAAAATTATGGATAGCAAAAAAACAGAAATTAAGGAAGAAATAAAAGAAAACGAGGAATTGCAGGATTATAATGAGGAAATCAAGGGCAACTCTATCGATGATATCGAAAACGCTCCCGAAAATCTTGATGAACTCTTTGATGAGCCTCCAACACTCGAACTCGATTTTGATGAAGAGCCAACAGATGATGACTTAAAGCTTGAGGAAATGGATGTAGATAATTTAAGCGATGATTTATCTGTTGATACCGCTTCACTTGATGACCCTGTTAAAGTTTACCTTCGTGAAATAGGTAGAGTACCTCTTCTTAATTCTGAAGAGGAAATTGAACTTGCGGTTAAGATAACCCAGGGTGACGAATATGCTAAACAGCGTCTTACCGAGGCAAACCTTCGTCTTGTTGTAAGTATAGCTAAAAAGTATGTAGGAAGAGGTATGTATTTCCTTGACCTTATTCAAGAGGGCAACGTGGGTCTTATCAAAGCTGTTGATAAGTTTGATTACACAAAGGGATTTAAGTTTTCTACCTATGCTACTTGGTGGATAAGACAGGCTATAACCCGTGCTATTGCAGACCAGGCAAGAACTATCCGTATCCCCGTTCATATGGTTGAAACTATCAATAGACTTAAAAAGGTACAAAGTCAGTTGCTTCACGAAAACGGATATGAGCCTAGTGAGGAACTTATTGCAGAGAAGATGGAGCTTCCTGTTGAACGTGTTCGTGAAATTATGAGAATAGCCCAAGAGCCCGTTTCTATGGAAACACCAATCGGTCCTGAGGAAGATTCAAGACTTATGGACTTTATTCGCGATGAGGATGCGTTAGCACCAGATGAAGCGGCGCTTAAAACAATTACAAATGAGGATATAGATAATGTTCTTCACACACTAACACCAAGAGAAGAATCAGTTATCCGTTTGCGTTTTGGTCTTAAGGATGGACGTTGTCACACACTTGAAGAGGTTGGTACTGAATTCAATGTAACCCGTGAGCGTATTCGTCAGATAGAAGCAAAGGCATTGCGTAAACTTCGTCATCCTGTTCGCAGTAATAAATTTAAGGATAGATAGGAATATAATTTATGCAGTACACATATAAAACTAAAGGGGTATGTTCAAGCAGTATACTCATTGATGTTGAAAACGGCATAATAAACGATGTTCGTTATGTTGGCGGATGTAACGGTAACCTTCAGGGTATCGGTGCATTGGTTAAAGGAATGGATATTGATGAAGTTATAAACCGTCTTGAAAACATTAAATGTGGATTTAAAAACACATCTTGTCCTGCACAGTTGGCAGAGGCTTTAAAACAAATCAAATCAGAGTAATTTTAAAGAAAAAATTACTTGAAGGGAGGGAACAAAATGTATTTTGAAGATTCTGATATCAAGATAGCGGGGGATAAGCCTTCAAAAGATATAAAAATCAATGCAAGACAAGCCGAGAGTAATATCCTTACAAAAGAGGAAACAGCAAAAGCCAAAGCACTCGGCGAAGCAGTGGCTTTAAGATTTATTACCGATGCAAATCACTTTTCGGTTGGAGACGACCTTAATGATTGCAATATGATAATTCAGCGAAGACTTTTATTATCCTTTGCAACAACTGTTGGCTTTGAACAATATAGCCCTAACGATTCTATTTGCGGTATCGCTCAGAAAAGTTTTCTTGATACACTGAAAAAACATAATAGCGAACTTTACGATACGTCTTCCGATACAGGTGCGTTCTCTTTCTATTACCTTGCTTTTCGCCGCGGCGGCGAGATTGAGCGCAGAATAGGACAAACATTCGCTATGCTTTGCGCTCATGATGGTGACCCTGTTTATCAGGAACTCGGTGAAGCGCTTTACTGTTGGTTTTTATCGGTCGTGCGCCGAGCGGTCAGGGAGCAGTTTTAAGAATAACATATTTCATCCTTTTTTCTCATATTATGAGGGGAAAGGATGATTTTTTATGCCAATTATATATTTAAGTCCATCAACACAAGAATTTAACCCTTATATAAGCGGGGGTAATGAAGAACAGTATATGAACTTAATCGCCGATGCTATGGAGCCGTATCTTGTTGCAAGTGGTATTCAGTTTGAGCGAAACACCCCTGATATGACTGCGGCAACCTCTATTGCTGAGTCAAATATGGGGAATTATGATTTGCATTTAGCACTACATTCAAATGCATCAGGTTCTGCCTCGGGAAGTGTTAGGGGTTCTGAGGTATATTATTCGCCTAGTAGCGTATTTGGTCAAAGAGCGGCAACTATAATTGCAGATAATTTGCGTCTTATTTACCCTTTGCCATCGCGAGTAAGAACTGTACCCACAACTACACTCGGAGAAGTTAACAGAACCAAAGCACCTGCGGTACTAATCGAATTTGCATATCACGATAATTTTGAAGATGCCCAGTGGATAAAAGATAATATTGATTCAATAGCACAGAATGTGGTGCTTTCCCTTACCGAATATTTTGGCATACCTTTCAATATGCCACAGGAAATTCTTGTAGGAACAATAAACAACACCAATTCTTCGGGTGCTTTAATGTATGCTTTTCCAAGTGAAAATTCTCAGGTAAAAAAATGGATACCAAACGGAAGCGAAGTTGTATCTTATAATAGAGGAGAGATTTGGAGCGTTATAGGTTTTGAGGATGATGTGGGATACGTAAGAACAAATTTTGTACAATTTTAATCAAAAAGCAAGAAAAGTACAAAATATAGGGTATAATTTATTGACATTCCTATAATTTGTGATAAAATTATTATGTATTGTTACGTATCGTGGCACACAAAATATTTACTTTTCTTTAGGAGTGTTAAAATGGAAAAGATGATTGAACAAATTAGTGCAGCGGGCGTGGTTCCTGTTGTGAAAATTGATGATGCTAAGGATGCTGTTGCCCTTGCAAAAGCACTTAGAGAGGGCGGTCTTAACTGTGCTGAGGTAACTTTCCGCACGGATGCTGCTGAAGAATCTATAAGACTTATTGCAGAGGCTTTCCCCGATATGCTTGTTGCCGCAGGAACAGTTTTAACACCTGTTCAGGCAGACAAGGCTATGGCTGCAGGTGCTAAATTTATTGTAAGCCCAGGTCTTAACCCTGTTGTTGTAAAGCACTGTGTTGAAAAGGGATATCCTGTTATTCCGGGTGTGTGCACACCGGGAGAGGTTGAACTTGGTATGTCTTTAGGTCTTAAGTATCTTAAATTCTTCCCTGCAGAAGCAGCTGGCGGAATTGCTATGATTAAGGCTATGGCTGCACCCTATACAAACATTAAGTTTATGCCAACAGGCGGAATTAACACTAAAAACTTAAAAGATTATCTGTCTTGCAAGGCAGTTTTCGCTTGTGGCGGAAGTTGGATGGTTCCATCTGATAAAATTGCGGATGGTAAGTTTGATGAAATAAAGGAAATGACTGCCGATGCAGTTAAACTATTAAAGGAGATTAGAGGATAATGAAAAGAGTTGTAACTTTTGGAGAAATAATGTTAAGATTAGCCCCCAATGGCTATTATCGTTTTTTCCAGAACGACCAGATGCAAGCTACCTTCGGCGGCGGTGAGGCTAATGTTGCAGTATCTCTTGCAAATTACGGATTTGATAGCGTTTATGTAACAAAACTTCCTAAACACGCTATTGGTCAGGCTGCAGTTGATAGTCTTCGTTATTTTGGAGTTGATACATCTAAAATCATTCGTGGCGGAGATAGAGTAGGTATCTACTTCCTCGAGAAAGGTGCTTCACAGAGAGGTTCTGTTTGTATTTATGACCGCGCTTATTCTTCAATTCAACAAGCAACCGCTTCTGATTTTGATTGGGATAGCATTTTTGAAGGTGCAGATTGGTTCCACTTCACAGGTATTACACCGGCTCTCGGCGAGAATGTTGTTGAGATTTGCAAAGAGGCTTGTATTGCCGCAAAGAAAAAGGGTGTTAAAATCTCTTGTGACTTAAACTATAGAGGCAAGCTCTGGACAAGAGAACAGGCAAGAGCTGCTATGACAGAACTTTGTAAATATGTTGATGTTTGCATTTCTAACGAAGAGGATGCAAAGGATGTATTTGGAATTGAGGCAGAGGGCACCGATATCTACGGTGGTAAATTAAACCACGATGGATATAAGAGCGTTGCTAAACAACTTGCTGATAAGTTTGGTTTTGAAAAGGTTGCTATAACGCTTCGCACATCAATTTCTGCAAGTGATAACGATTGGGCAGGTATGCTTTATGACGGCGAAGATTATCATTTCTCAAAATCATACCATCTCCATATTGTAGACCGCGTAGGCGGTGGAGATAGTTTCGGCGGCGGACTTATCTATTCACTCCTTTCAGGTAAATCTTCAAAGGATGCTATAGAGTTTGCAGTTGCCGCATCGGCACTTAAACACAGTGTTGAGGGCGACTATAACAGAGTAAGCGTTAGCGAGGTTGAAAAGCTAGCAGGCGGCGATGGCTCAGGAAGAGTTCAAAGATAAACTATAAAAATAAAACGGAGACACTTCTTAATGAAGCAGTCTCCGTTCTTTGTTTATAATGCTTTCATAAGTTTTTCTGCTGATTGATAGCGTTCGTCAGGATTTACACTTGTGCATTTACGGACGATTTTTCCGGCTTTTCCTTTCGCTAATTTTTCGCTCGGGTGTTTACCGGTAATCATTACGTTAAGTAGGATACCTACGGCATAAATGTCTGTTCTAGCATCACTTTGCGCCACACCTAATTGCTCCGGAGAAGCATAGCCAACTGTACCCATGATAACAGTATCTTTATTGGCGATAGAAATTTTACGAGCTGCATTAAAATCAATCAACACCACTCTGCCGTCTTTACCTATTACAATATTTTCGGGTTTTATATCTCTATGCACAATGTTTCTTTCATGCAAAATATTTAGGGCATGGCAAACTGAACGTATAACTTTGCGAGTTCCTAAGTAATGATAGTTACCGCTTTCCATAACTTCGGAAATGGTAACACCCTCTATAAACTCTTCTAACACGATTTGACCATCATCGCAGTTTATAACATCATAAATAATCGGCAAATTTTGCGAGTTTATGTTATAAAGTTCTTCATAAGCAGATATTGCTGTGGAAAAAGCTCTCACAACTATATCCCGTTCGGTTGATTTGTTTCGAACTCTAAGCACTCTACATTCGTTTTTATCACTGAGGATAGATACCAAGGAATATACACCAAAAAGCTCGGTTAAATATTGTTCTCTTGTCATAGCTTTAACCGTTCCATTCTTCATACTTAGCATCATAGTATGATGCGCTGTTTTTGTAATATCTATAATTTCTGTCACTACAATTTGTTGAACAGTGAATGGTTAATGTTCCGGTGCGTTTTGAGGTTTCTGGGAATGCATTTGATTCGGTATAAATTGAGTTACCCTTGAAATAAATATCGGTTAGGTTATAACAATTTGCAAAAGCGTTATTCCAAATAGTTTTCACCGATGAAGGAACCACAACAGTTTTAACCGTATTGCTGATATTGTCATCACAAAAAGCTAATGCCATAATGGCTATTACCTTTTTACCGCCTAATGTTTCAGGAATTATATATTTACCATCTGTTGAAGCCGTATTTACACCTGTAATGACAACGGCGTTTTCCAAATTTGCACTAACTGAAAAATCATCACCATATCGGGCATCTCGGTATGAATAAGTGATTGTTGCCGCCTGTGACGATGTAGTTGTTGAGGTCGTTGAAGAGCTAGTATAGGAACTATTATTTTCAATTTTGTTACTGCTTGAAGAGGAACCTGTAGGTGTATTGTTAGTAGTCGTATTGTTTGTAGTGGTATTGTTGGTAAGCGTGTTGTTATTAGACGTATTGTTATTAGTCGTATTGTTATTAGTCGTATTGTTATTAGCCGTATTGTTATTAGTCGTGTTGTTATTAGTCGTGTTGTTATTAGTCGTGTTGTTATTAGTCGTATTGTTAGTAGGCGTATTGTTG
>JAZUMI010000009.1:0-1929 GCA_045603505.1 Acutalibacteraceae bacterium | reverse complement strand
CCGCAAAACCCCGCCGCCAACGCCGGTGATTACGCCCATCAGCACCACTAAAAGCACATTATTCTGGTGGGCGGCCAGACAAGTCATTTCTACGCCTGCAATGGAAAAGGAGGCAAGCCCCAGGGCGTCAAACAAGATATTTACTGTATCAATGGATTTACTCAGCATATTGAATTTCTTCCGGTAGAAATAAGCCACCAGAAAAACGATAAGCGCGGTAACCACTGCCATTATGATAAAAAGAGGATTGGAAAAAATCTTCGGCGGTACATTGCCTATCATGGCATCTCGCATAATACCGCCACCTACAGCTGTAATCGTTCCCACGGTTACAACGCCAAACAAGTCCAACTCATGGCGAATAGCAACCAGCGCCCCGGATGTGGCAAAGGAAATGGTTCCAATCCAGTCCATAATCTGTAGAATAACTTCACTTACCATAAAAATCACCGCCTTTGGTGGTATTATAGCATATTGCAAGAGAAGCGCAAGTGGGAATGTTGGTTTCGAGGGACTTATCGACCTACAACGGTATTCTATTATTTCTATAGACAGTTTTCAAAACATTGTCGCTAGAAAACACATAAACATAGTTTTTATAAATCAAAACAACACTGTTATCATATCTTTGTTCAATTTCCTCAACAAGATAAGCCGATGTCTTTTTTATCTGACGCTTGCTTTTCCCAAACCGATATGCATCTTCTGCGCACTTGTCCATATCGCAGGAATTATAAATTCCAATTCGTTCCTGCATTCGTTCTCGTGCATGGGTGGATAATGAAACAGGATGCGTATGGGTGCTTAAAAAACCTTCCTCATCACTGGACGTTGTATCAAAATATCTATTATACTGCCCTTTTTCATTTTTACCAAATTTATTGTATCCTTGCTGATTATACCCGTGTTTATCATAGCCAAAATAGTCAAAGCCATACTCATCATATTTCGTACCATTCCTATGGATATGATTGTTATCAAATCCACGATAGTTATAGACTTTTTTCTTTTTCAGCCTGTATAGAACAATAATCACAAGCACTATGATTGCCATAAACCCAAGTGCAAAAAAAGCTTTTTCCATTTATCCACCACCGCCTTTAGTCGTAGTATAGCACACGGGTAACGCAGGTTCAAGTGTATGCCCAAGCTGACGCAATCAGATATAGAAATAAGGTGGCGCTTCGCGCGTAGTGTCCGTCTTACTGTTGCGGTGCCCGGAGTGCGCCTTGCCTGCGGTGCGGCTACGTTGCACACCGACCGCTGCCACTCGCTCAGGTCGCTTTATCTGCCACAGGCAGCGCTCCCATCGCTCCCTACCTCCTTCGCTACGCTCAGCCGGTGAGTGAAGGACTGACAACCATAGATTGTTGATTAGATTCCGGCAGGAATAGCCAAAAAAAGACCACCCTGTTGGGTGGTCTTTTTTTGTCATTCGTGTCCGAAAAAGAACTGGGCAAAAAAACGAGAAATATTTAGTCTTTAATTAAAAATTATCACTTCTATGTTGCTCGCTTAAGAAATGCGGTTTGGAATCATCTTCAGGATACAGAAAATCACTAAATTCTTGAGGACCTATTTCCATCAACTTATTCAATTCCTGTTTGTTCAAGAGAACTACTTGAAGGCAAGCAACTGTTTTAAGTAAACCTGTTTTACAACGTAAAGCAGCAGTCGTTTCAAGAATTTGCGGGAACTCAATGAAAGCTGCTATCATTTCGTCATTTGGATCATCATTTTCCCATTCAAAACTATGTGCATATGTAATATGCGTTTTGTTAAAATACGCAAAAGTCGCAACCACGAGCAATTTGTTATGATACCAATTCAGAATTTCCTTATCAGTCAAATCAACATCGGGTGCAACAAACATCATATATTCATTATATAACCCAACAGTATTCTGTATTGCCGGCATTTTATAATCGC
>JAZUMI010000008.1:0-7582 GCA_045603505.1 Acutalibacteraceae bacterium | reverse complement strand
GCCTCTATACGAAGATTGTTAATATAATCTATGGGAGTTCTTGAGGTATATTCCTTGAAAAATCTGCATAGATATTTCTCGTTCATACCGCTTACACGGGATAGGTCTTTAAGGGAGATTTGTTCGTTGTAGTTCTGGTCTATCCAGTCAAGAAGTTCGGTTAAAACCTTTACCTGTTTTGCATTGTGGCGGTTGTTTCCCGATGCCACAAAGCCCGAAGAATAAAGGCAACCGAAGAGGTTATAGAGCAGGGAATATACCTTTAACTGATAATATTCAGAGGTACCGCGAAGTGTTATAAAAAGTTCGTTAATGGTCTTATGTAATTCACCATTTCCGCTTTTGAAAAATCTTTTGATTTCAACACTTCCGTTGATAATCGGCAGTATGTATTTGCTCAAAATATCGTTGTGGCGCTTTCTTAACATCGAAAGGTCAAAAACAACACACTCATAGATACAGTTTTTTGGCTCGCCACGGTGCAAAAGTCCGCACTCAACAATGGCGATATCGCCCTTTTGCATGGCATATTCTATGTTATCAATAAAAAGTGAAAATTGTCCCTCAATTATTCTCACGATTTCAAATTCTCTGTGTCTGTGTAGTCGCATTTCATACTGTGGATGATGCGAGGAAACATAATAGTATTGCAGTGGGAAATCAGCAGAACCTCGCTTGGTAATTTCTGTATATTCGTTGTATTTCATAGTGTCACCACCAAAAAGTGAATTTTGTCATAATAAAATTCGTTATTACGCAAGTATTTTAACATATTTCATACTATAATGCAATTAGAACATAAAATATTTTTATTGGAGGTAATAAAAATGGCAAAAAACAGATATGTAGGAGATTATCCCGTAATTGGTATCCGTCCTATTGTTGATGGTCGCCGCGGTCCCCGTCAGCTTCGCGAGAGCTTGGAGCCTCAGGTTTGGGCTTTGGCTAACGCAGCTAAGAAACTTTTTGAGGAGAATTTGTTCTACTCAAACGGCGAACCTGTAAAGGTTGTAATGGCTGATACCACTATCGGTAGAGTTCCCGAAACAGCTGCTTGTGCTGATAAATTCAAGAAAGAGGGCGTTGATATCACATTATCCGTTACACCTTGCTGGTGCTACGGCTCTGAAACAATGGATATGGACCCCAATACTATAAAGGGTGTTTGGGGCTTTAACGGAACCGAGCGTCCCGGTGCAGTTTACCTTGCTGCAGTTTTAGCTTCTCATGCTCAGAAGGGCTTACCTGCTTTTGGTATCTATGGCCACGAAGTTCAGGATAGAGATATGGTTGAAACCATTCCCGAAGATGTTAAAGAGAAACTTCTCCGCTTCGGTAGAGCTGCTATTGCAGTTGCTACAATGAGAGGCAAGTCATACTTACAAATCGGTTCTCAGTGTATGGGTATCGGTGGTTCTATTATGGACCAGGATTTCGTTGAATCCTACCTTGGTATGCGTGTTGAATCGGTTGATGAGGTTGAAATTCTTCGCAGAATGGAAGAGGGCATTTACAACGAGGAAGAGTATCAAAAGGCTCTCGCTTGGACTAAGGAGCATTGTAAAGAAGGCCCCGATAACAATCCTGAAGAGGTTGAATTCCTTGGCGAAACACGTCGCATCAAGTTTAACCGTGAAGAAAAGGATAAGCAGTGGGAATTCACTGTTAAGATGTACTGTATAATCAAAGACCTTATGGCACGCAACAAGAATCTTCCTGACTTCGCTGAGGAAGAAAAGGTTGGCCATAACGCTATCGTTGGCGGCTTCCAGGGTCAGCGTCAGTGGACCGACCATTGGCCGAACTGTGACTATCCTGAGGCATTACTCAGTTCTTCGTTCGACTATGAGGGCGCTCGTGAGCCATACACACTTGCTACTGAAAACGATGTTCTCAATGGTCTTGGTATGCTCTTTATGAGATTACTTACTCACAGAGCTCAAATCTTTGCTGACGTTCGTACATACTGGTCAGGCGAAGCTACCGAGCGTGTAACAGGTTACAAACTCGAGGGCAAGGCTGCTGAATCTAACGGTATTATCCACCTTCTCAATTCAGGTGCTGCTTGTCTTGATGCTTGCGGCGAGTGTACCGATGAAAACGGTAACGCTATCATGAAGAAGTGGTGGGAAGTTACCGATGAAGATATCAAGAAGATGACCGATGCTACCGTTTGGTGCGAAGCAGGCTTTGATAACTTCAGAGGCGGCGGTTTCTCTAGTCACTTCGTAACACGTGCTGAAATGCCTTGTACAATGATTCGTCTTAATCTTGTTAAGGGTCTTGGCCCTGTTCTTCAGATTGCTGAAGGTTGGACCGTTAAGCTTCCCGATGAGGTTACCGATAAACTTATGGCTCGTACCGACCCAACATGGCCTTGCACTTGGTTTGCTCCTCGTTGCGATGGCAAGGAGGGCTCGCCCTTTAAGACCGCTTATGAAGTAATGAACAACTGGGGTGCTAACCACGGTGCTATTTCTTACGGTCATATCGGTGCAGACCTTATCACAATGTGCTCAATGCTTCGTATCCCTGTTTGTATGCATAACGTTCCTGAGGATGATATCTTCCGTCCTGCAGCATGGAATGCATTCGGTATGGATAAAGAGGGCGCTGATTACAGAGCTTGTGAAGCATACGGACCTATGTATAAATAAGAGGAAACAATTATGTCAGAGTTTACTTATCAGGAAAAACCAACCGAGTCAAAGCTCGAAACTTATGAATGGGATAATACCTGGTGGGAAAAAACTGCTGATACCGAACATACACGCGTTCTCTATATAGGAGACTCTATTTCCTGCGGAACTCGTAGATTCGGCAATATGAACGCAAACGGCGAAATATTATTCGATGGCTTTGGTACATCCAAAGCCATCGATAATCCTTTTTTTAAGGAATCAGTTTTGCTTTTTGCTCGTCAGCAGGCTCACCGCGAGGTAATTCTTTTCAATAACGGGTTGCATGGATTTCATATCGGCAAGGAAGAATATGCCAAGCTTTATGCAGATTTCGTGGATTTCTTAAAGGAAAATTTCCCCGGAACTCCCATTGTTTTGGTGTTAACAACCGATGTTCGTGAGCGCCCGGAAACAACTAAAAAAGTTGAAGAAAGAAACGAAGCGGTTATTGAAATAGCCAAGGAAAAATCCGTTTTCACAGCTGATTTATGCACTGTTTCTCGTGAGATTAAATCAATGCATACCGATGCATTCCATTTCACCGATGAAGGATATGGTGTTCTTGCAGACTCACTTATCAAAACAATAAAAGAGGTTTTATCAAAATGATAAACTATGAGGTTTGCGTTTTTTATGGCTTCGAACAGTTAAATTTCGAATTTGAGGGAAGAAAAGCAATAGTTGTAAAGCCAAAGGAAAATGTTGAGGGAAATAAATGGCTTTTTAAAACCGAATATTTCGGCGCTTTCCCAAATTTTGAAATCGAAATGCTTAAAAAAGGCTATCATATAGCATATATCCAGAATGAAACAAGATGGTGTAAACCATCGGACATAGATGTTAAGGATAAGTTTTGCGAATTCTTAAGTGAAGAGTTTTCACTTAATGAAAAGTGTATGTGTGTTGGAATGAGCTGCGGCGGAATGCACGGAATTTATTTCGCGGCAAAATATCCAAGTCGTGTTGCGGCACTCTATTTGGATGCTCCTGTTGTTAATTTACTTTCCTGCCCTTGTGCAATCGGTGTTGCAACCGATGAGAGTATGTATGAGGAATTCAAAAATGCCACGGGAATGACCAAGTCTGACCTTATAAACTACCGCAATCACCCCGTTGACCATATACCAACGCTTCTTGAAAACAATATTCCGATTATTCTCGTTTGCGGCGATAGCGATACCGTTGTTCCATATATCGAAAACGGAAAAGCCGTTGCCGATTATTATGAGGAAAAGGGCGGAAAGCTTGTGAAATTCATAAAAGAGGGATGTGACCATCACCCGCATGGACTTGATGATAATACCCCGATTATAGAATTCACTTTGGAAAATTATTAATATTTGTGTAAAAAAATCACGGTGTATTAAACACCGTGATTTTTTTAGTCAGCCGAGTGGATAGCGCCTCTGTTTCTGAAAAGAAGGGAAATGCACCAGATTCCCGCAAGGGCGATAACCGTGTAAATGATACGGCTGAAAATGTTTGTGGCTCCGCCGAATATCCATGCAACCAGGTCAAACTCGAAAAGACCAACGAGTCCCCAGTTCAAAGAGCCGATAATTACAAGAATAAGACAAATTTTATCAAACACAAAAATCACTCCTTTTCGGCAAAATTAGTTTGTGCAAAAGAGTGTGACAATATTCAAAAAATAAAATGCTTTTTACTGTTTTTCAAACAATTCATCAATCGAAACACCGAAAACCTGTGCTATTGCAAAAAGTTCTATATCTGTAACAGTTCTCGAATGGTCCTCTATTCGTGAAACAGAACCTCGGCAAACATAAACGCCTAAAAGCTCGAGTTTGGCAGATAAAAGTTGTTGACTCATTCTTTTCTTTTTGCGCAAATTTTTAACATTTTTGCCTATAAGATTCATTTTATCGCCATCAATTATTCTTTCCAAACCGCTTCACCTCTCAATGAATTTTGTCTTGACATAGGACAATTTTTAATGTTATCATACTTATGTCTTATTATTGTCTTGCAATAGGACAAAATTAAAATTTTTTAAATTTTGGAGGAGAAAACATGAAAAAGATTATTAAACTGTGTGCAATTGTGCTTTCTGTTATTATGTTATTTTCAGCATTTTCTTTTAGTGCTTTTGCCGAGCTTAACTGGGATTTCGATATTGATTCAGTTCAAGATATCGAACTCGAAGAAGAAATAACAATTATGCCTGATACAGATTGTATCGGATATTTTAGGTTTGTGCCTGAAACTGATGGTGAATATGCTTTTTATTCATTTGATAGTGACTACTTTGATACATATGGTTATTTACTTGATGAAAATCAAGAATGTATTACTGAAGATGACGAAGGATATACGGAGTGTAATTTTTTAATAAGATATTATCTTTCTGCCGGAGAAACATACTACTTTAAAAGCTGTCCATACTATAGTTCAGAAGAATATCATAGTTACAAAGTTATTTTAAGAAAATGTCAAGAAGTTAAAGGAATTTCCATAAACGGAGAAGAAAACAAGACTCTTGTAAAAGGAGATTTTTCTTGTTTGGAGTATACATTTATTACGGACGAATCAGGCTTCGCGCATGAATATGTGACTTTTGAATCAGATAATGAAGATGTGGCAAGTATATTCGATGACAATTATGTTGATGCAGTTGGAATAGGTACAGCTACTATAACCGCCACAACCGAAAGTGGTTATACAGATACGTGCACCATAACGGTTACCAATCCACCTGAAATTGAATTAGATAAAGAATACACTGTAATAAATTCGGCAAGATATTCTTTTACACCTAAAGAAACAGCAACTTACGTTTTTGCTTCGTATGACGAACAGGGTATAGATTCTTCAACTGATACTTGGGCATATATATATATCGGTGAAGATGAAATAGCGTATGGAGATTGGTCGGGTTATAACGAACATTTTGAAATTGTATGTGAACTCGAAGAGGGAATAACATATGATTTATGGGTTAATTCTAGCCATGAGGAGTTTGAACCGGATAATGAATTCTATATCAAATTATCGAAACAGGTTGCCGCAACAGGAATAGAGATAATCAACGGCGATTCAATCACAATGCAGTTGTTTAACACTGAAGGAATTTCTTATAAATTGTTACCTGAGATAGGTGCTATTTATGAAGAAGCTTATTTAGAATCAAAAAATGAGGATATAGTAGTTGTTGATGGGTTGATGATTAGAGCTGTGGGTATAGGCACGACTACTGTAACAATAATAAGTGAAAACGGCTTAACGGATTCTATTACTGTAACTGTTGAAGAGCCAACAGCACAAATTTTGCTTAACACACAACATTATTCACCTACCGGACATGAAGTGCGTACATTTACACCTACGGCTAGTGGTGGTTACGTATGTTTCTCTTATAATAATTCTGAGGTAGACTCTTACCTTGAAATTTTCGATGAGAACGGCAGTCTAATAGCGAGAAATGATGATGGTTTTGGCGGTGACCTTCATTTTAGAGCAATCTGTTATTTAACAGCAGGAGAGAAGTATTATTTTGTTTTTAGAACCTATGGTTCAGAGGCAGAACCGTATGAATTTATAGTTAGAAAAGCGGATGGCGCACAATTCTTAATGGAATATGATGAGTACTTTTATTACTATAACGGTATTTATCAGGAAAATACAACTGGTTTCATTCAATACGATGGTAAAGCTCGCTATGTGTTAAACGGCGTTTGGCAAAACTATTTTACAGGTCTTGTAAAACACTCTAACGGCAATTCTTACTATGTACAAAACGGATGCCGTAACAACAATGTAACAGGCTTTATCCAACAGGATGGTAAAGCACATTATGTATTAAATGGAGTATGGCAGAAAAACTTCACAGGTCTTGTGAAACACTCTAATGGAAATTCTTATTATGTACAAAACGGATGCCGTAACAATAATGTAACAGGCTTTATCCAAAAAGATGGTAAAGCACATTATGTATTAAACGGAGTATGGCAGAAAAACTTCACAGGTCTTGTGAAACACTCTAATGGAAATTCTTATTATGTACAAAACGGATGCCGTAACAATAATGTAACAGGCTTTATCCCAAAAGACGGTAAAGCACATTATGTATTAAACGGTGTATGGCAGAAAAACTATACAGGCCTTGTGAAACACTCAAACGGCAATTCCTACTATGTAGCAAACGGATGCCGTAACAATAGTGTAACAGGCTTTATCCAAAAAGACGGTAAAGCACATTATGTATTAAATGGAGTATGGCAGAAAAACTTCACAGGTCTTGTGAAACACTCAAACGGCAATTCTTACTATGTAGCAAACGGATGCCGTAATAATACAACAGGCTTTATCCAAAAAGACGGTAAAGCACATTATGTATTAAACGGTGTGTGGCAGAAAAACTATACAGGTCTTGTAAAACACTCAAACGGCAATTCCTACTATGTAGCAAACGGATGCCGTAACAATAGTGTAACGGGCTTTATCCAAAAGGACGGCAAAGCCCACTATGTATTAAATGGTGTATGGCAGAAGAATTTTACAGGTTTTGTAAAACATGCTAATGGTAATTCTTATTATGTATATAAAGGATGCCGCAACAACATAACAGGCACAGTTACAGTTAGCGGAAAATCTTATAAAGTTAAAAACGGCGTTCGAATTTAAAACCAAAGCCTCTATGCGAATATTCGCATAGAGGCTTCTTTGTTTCACATTATTTATCTATGAAACTAAAATTATTTCATGCTGTTTTCATAAGATTCAATCATCTTTTTAACCATCTGTCCACCGATGGAACCAGCCTGCTTAGATGTGAGGTCACCGTTGTAACCCTGCTTTAAGTTAACACCAACTTCGTTAGCAGCCTCCATCTTAAAACGGTTAAGAGCATCCTTAGCCTCAGGAACTACGTTTTTAGCCATTAT
>JAZUMI010000007.1:0-33584 GCA_045603505.1 Acutalibacteraceae bacterium | reverse complement strand
TTAAAGGCGGGCGCTATGGCGGTGCCGCTTAACTATCGGTATGCTGCAGATGAAATAAAATACTGCCTTGAACTTGCCGATGCCGATGTTATAATCTTCGGCCCTGAGTTTACAGGTCGTGTTGAGCAGATTTGTTCAAGGGTAAAACGGGTTAAAATGTGGCTCTATCTTGGCGACGACTGTCCTACCTTTGCCGAAAGCTATGATAATCTCGTTTCATACTGCTCATCAAAGAGCCCGAATATAAAATTAACTGATGATGACGATGCCGCTATCTATTTTTCTTCGGGAACAACAGGCTTCCCGAAAGCGATTATACATAAGCATAGAAGCCTTATGCACGCGGCGTTAACCGAGCAAAACCATCACTCTCAAACAAAGGACGATGTTTTCCTGTGCATTCCGCCGCTTTATCATACAGGCGCTAAGATGCACTGGTTTGGCTCATTCCTTGTGGGTGGCAGAGCGGTAATACTTAAGGGTATTAAACCCGAATGGATACTAAATGCGGTTTCACAGGAAAAATGCACAATAGTATGGCTACTCGTTCCGTGGGCACAGGATATTCTTGATGCGGTTGAGCGTGGAGATATAAATCTTGATGATTATACCCTTTCACAGTGGAGACTTATGCACATAGGTGCGCAACCTGTTCCGCCAAGTCTTATAAAGCGTTGGAAAGAACATTTCCCGAATCACGCTTACGATACTAACTACGGTCTTTCTGAGTCAATCGGCCCCGGTTGTGTTCACTTGGGTGTTGAGAATGAACACAAGGTTGGTGCAATCGGTAAGGCGGGCTATGGTTGGAAAACCAAGATTGTCGATACCGATGGTAATGAGGTAGCACGTGGCGAAGTTGGAGAACTTGCAGTTGCAGGTCCCGGCGTTATGACCGCATATTATAAGGATGAAAAAGCAACAAATGAAGTGCTTAAAAACGGTTGGCTCCACACAGGCGATATGGCCGCCGAGGATGAGGATGGCTTTATTTTCCTTGTTGACCGCAAGAAGGATGTTATCATTTCGGGCGGCGAAAATCTTTATCCTGTACAAATCGAAGATTATCTTCGCAAATGCGATAAAATCAGTGATGTTGCGGTAATCGGTCTTCCCGATGCGCGACTTGGCGAAATTGCAACCGCTATTATTCAGGTTAAAGAGGGAATGACCTTAACCGAGGCGGAAGTTGAAGATTTTTGCTATGACCTACCGAGGTATAAAAGACCTCGCAAGATTATCTTTGCCGATGTGCCTAGAAATCCAACGGGCAAAATTGAAAAGCCTAAACTTCGTAAGATGTATTGCGGAGAGAGTGTTGTAGCACAACAGAATGAAATAAAATAGGAGAAGCGAAATGAAGAAGTTATTACTTGGAAATGCGGCTGTTGCCCGTGGCGCTTATGAGGCGGGAGTAAATGTTGTTGCATCTTACCCCGGAACACCAAGCACCGAAATTACCGAGGAAACAGCAAAGTATAATGAAATATATTCAGAGTGGGCACCTAACGAAAAGGTTGCCGCAGAGGTAGCGATTGGCGCATCAATCGGCGGTGCCCGTGCTATGAGCTGTATGAAGCACGTTGGTCTTAACGTTATGGCAGACCCTGTGTTTACAGTAAGTTATACAGGTGTTAACGGTGGCCTTGTTTTCTGTGTTGCCGATGACCCCGGTATGCACTCATCTCAAAACGAGCAGGATTCCCGCCACTATGCCAAGGCATCTAAGATTATGATGCTTGAGCCCTCAGATTCTTTCGAGTGCAAAGAATTTACAAAGAGGGCATTCGCTCTTTCGGAAGAGTTTGATACCCCTGTGTTTATAAGACTTTCAACAAGAGTTTCTCACTCTCAAAGTTTAGTTGAGCTTAACGAGCGTGAGAATGTAGAGTTAAAGCCTTATGAGAAGAATATCGGCAAGTATGTTATGATGCCTGCAAATGCAGTTAAAAGGCATGTAACGGTTGAAGAGAGAATTGCATCACTCATCGAGTTTGCCGAGAGCGATAGCATTAATACTATCGAGGAAAACGGTGCAAAAATCGGCGTTATAACCGCAGGTATCGCTTATGAGTATGCTAAAGAGGCACTCGGAGAAAAGGCCGATTTCTTAAAACTTGGTATGGTTTATCCGTTGCCCGTTAAAAAAATCAAAGAATTTGCTAAAAATTATGAAACTGTGTATGTAATCGAAGAGTTAGACCCCGTAATTGAAGACCACTGCAAGAGCATTGGTGTTACTAATGTTAAGGGCAAAGAAATCTTTACACTCCTCGGTGAATATACACCGAATATGATTAAAAAGGCAGTTTTGGGTGAAGAAGCGCCCGAAACAGTAAGAGCCGAAGAGCCTATTCCTGTAAGACCTCCCGTTATGTGCGCAGGATGTCCCCATAGAGGAACATTCTATGTTCTTAAAAAGTTGGGACTGGTGGTTTCGGGAGATATCGGTTGTTATACCCTCGGCGCAGTAGCACCGCTCGCATCGGTTGATACCACCATTTGTATGGGCGCATCGGTTAGTGCGGCACTCGGTATGGCAAAGGCAAGAGGAGAAGAGTTCAACAAGAAACTCGTTTCGGTTATCGGCGACTCAACCTTTATGCATTCGGGCATAACAGGTCTTGTTGATATTGTTTACAATAAGGGAAATAATACAGTTATTATCCTTGATAACTCAATAACCGGTATGACAGGTCACCAAAACAACCCCACAACAGGTTATACCATAAAGGGCGAGGAAACTAAGCAGGTTAATCTTATCGCTTTATGCCACGCGGTTGGAATTGACCACGTTGTTGTTGCCGACCCGTTTGATGTTAAGAATTTTGAAAAAGTTGTTAAAGAAGAGGTTAACAGGGAAGAACCGTCTGTTATTATCGCTCAGCGTCCTTGTGCACTTCTTAAGAGTGTTAAGTATACAGGCAGATGCAAAATTAATGATAACTGCAAAAACTGTAAGATGTGTATGAAACTTGGTTGTCCTGCAATCTCGATTAAGGATGATAAAGTTGTTATAGATGCAACCCAATGTAACGGATGTGGACTTTGTGTAAATGTTTGTCCGTTCGGTGCTATTGAAAAGGAGGAAAACTAATATGACTAAAAACATAATGATAGTTGGTGTTGGCGGTCAGGGTACTCTCCTTGCAAGTAGAATTCTCGGTAACACCGTTATAAATGAGGGTTATGATGTTAAGGTTTCGGAAGTTCACGGAATGAGCCAACGTGGCGGTAGTGTTGTTACATACGTTAAGTATGGCGAAAAGGTGCATTCTCCTATAATTGACGAGGGCGAGGCGGATATAATTCTTGCCTTTGAACTTCTTGAAGCATATCGTGCATTGCCATATCTCAAAAAGGGTGGCAAGATGATAGTAAACGCTCAAAGCATTAACCCGATGCCCGTTATAACGGGTGCTGCAAAGTATCCCGAAAATATTGCCGATAAGTTATCTGAAAAGGCTGATGTGACTGTACTTGATGCACTTACCCTTGCTAAAAAAGCGGGAAATATCAAGGCGGTTAATGTTGTGCTTATCGGTGTTATGGCGTCACACAGCGAAATTCCTTATGAAAAATGGGTTGAAACTATCAAGACAACCGTTCCCGAAAAATTCCTTGATATAAATCTTAAAGCCTTCGATTTGGGCTATAAAGGAGAATAAGTATGAGCAAAATGTGGCAACCTGAATACGAGGCTATGTCCCGCGAAGAAATCAGGCGTGACCAAAGCGAAAAGCTTTGCCGCCAGGTTGAAAGAATGTATGAAAAGGTTGAACTTTTCAGAAAGAGAATGGATGAAAAAGGTCTTAAACCCTCGGATATCAAAGGCGTTGAAGATTTGCACAAACTTCCTTTTTCTTACAAACAAGATTTAAGAGATTACTATCCTTATGGACTTTTTGCAGTTCCTATGAGTGATATAAGAAGAGTTCACGCGTCTTCAGGCACAACAGGAAAGCAAATTGTTGTTGGATATACCGATAACGACCTTGCTATGTGGGCGGACTGCTTTGCAAGAATGCTTATCGCAGTTGGTGCCGATGAAAACTCGTTTGTTCAGGTTTCTTATGGATTAGGCCTTTTTACAGGAGGCTTCGGTGCGCATGACGGCGCAGTAAGAATCGGCGCAACCGCTATTCCAATTTCGGCGGGTAACACACAGCGTCAAATTCAAACTATGATAGATTTCGGCGCAACCGTTCTTTGCTGTACCCCCTCTTACGCTATGTATCTCGGCGAGGTTATCGAGGAAATGGGTGTTAAAGACCAACTTAAACTTAAGGCGGGTATCTTCGGTGCGGAGCCCTGGACCGAAGAAATGCGTCATCAAATAGAAGAAAAGTTAGGTCTTAAGGCTTATGATATTTACGGACTTTCCGAGATTATGGGCCCCGGTGTTTCTTATGAGTGCGAATATCAGTGCGGAATGCACGTTTGCGAGGATAACTTTATCCCCGAAATTATCGATCCCAATACAGGCGAAGTGCTTCCCGAGGGCGCTCAGGGTGAGCTCGTTTTCACAACAATCACCAAGGAAGGTTTCCCACTTATAAGATATAGAACAAGAGATATCTGTTCTCTTAACTATGAGCCTTGCAAGTGTGGAAGAACACACGTTAGAATGAATAAACCCCAAGGCAGAACCGATGATATGCTTATTATTCGTGGCGTTAACGTATTCCCCTCGCAAATTGAAGAGGTGCTTTTAGGTGTTGGCGGAGATATAACTCCTAACTATCAGATTATTATCGATAGAGTTAATAATAATGATACCTTTGAGGTTGAGGTTGAAATGAGTGAAGAAATGTTCTCGGATGGCGTTAAGGGTATTGAAAAAACAGAAAGACTGATTACCGAGAAGCTTCGCAGCACACTTGGTATCGCACCAAAGGTACGACTTGTAAACCCGAAATCTATAACCCGTAGCGAAGGCAAGGCAAAAAGAGTTATAGATAAGCGTAAACTTCATTAAGGAGGTAATAATATGTTTATAAAACAACTTTCGATTTTTGTTGAGAATAAGCCGGGCAGACTTCATTCTATAATGGATGCTTTAAGCAGCGGCGGTGTTGATATTAGTGCTCTTTCTATCGCCGATACAACCGATTTCGGCATTTTACGAGTAATCGTTAACGATATAGATAAGGCAAGAGCAATTTTGCGTGAAATCGGAATAGTATCAAAGGTTACCGATGTTATTGCGGTTTATATCGACCATAAGGTTGGCGGTCTTTCTGCTGTGCTTGACCATATTTCCGATGCGGGTATAGGTATTGAATATATGTATGCCTTCCTTGGAAGAACCGAGGGAAAGGCTCTTATGGTGCTTAAAGCAGACGATGAAGATATGGCCGTTGAGGTACTATCTTCAAATGGAATTAAAATTGCATCGGCCGATGAAATTTAAAGGAGGAATAACGAATGTCCAATATTTGGCATAACGTTTCGCCCAAAAGAATATCTCCCGAAGATTTTTTGTGTGTTGTTGAAATATCAAAGGGAAGCAAAAAGAAATATGAGCTTGATAAGGAAACAGGATATATAATTCTTGACCGCATACTCTATACTTCGACCCACTACCCCGCAAACTATGGTTTTATCCCGAGAACACTCGGCGATGATAACGACCCCCTTGATGTTTTGCTTATATGCGCAGAACCGCTCGAACCGTTAACACTCGTCAGGGCATATCCAATCGGCGTTATCAAGATGATAGATAACGGCAGAAATGATGAGAAGATTATCGCAATTCCTTATAACGACCCGAATTATAATCAGTATAAGGATATCGATAGCCTGCCACCACACGTATTTAACGAAATGAAGCACTTCTTCACTGTTTATAAAAACCTTGAGAACAAGGAGACCGCAGTAGATGAAGTAAGCGGCAGAGATGAAGCAATAAGAATTATCAAAGAATCAATAGATAATTATATTGAAAACTTTTGTAAGTAAAAAAATAACCCACGAAGATTAATCTTCGTGGGTTTAATTTTGCTTTAATTATTTGCTTGTGCCGAGGCTTGTTTCCTTTTGGATAACATCGTGAGCGCCACCCTCGATAATACTTGTTGCACTAACGAGAGTGAGCTTAGCCTTTTCTTGAAGTTCGGGGATAGTAAGTGCGCCGCAGTTGCACATTGTAGATTTAACCTTGCTTAAGGATAAGTTAACATTATCCTTTAATGTACCGGCATAGGGAACATAGGAGTCAACGCCCTCTTCGAAGGATAACTTCTTATCGCCGCCGAGGTCATATCTCTGCCAGTTACGAGCACGGTTTGAACCCTCGCCCCAATACTCTTTATAGTAGTTTCCGTTGATGTTAATCTTGTTTGTCGGGCTTTCATCGAAACGAGCGAAGTATCTTCCGAGCATAAGGAAGTCTGCGCCCATAGCGAGAGCAAGTGTCATATGGTGGTCGTGAACGATGCCACCGTCCGAGCAAACAGGAATATAGATGCCTGTTTCTTTGAAGTATTCGTCACGAGCGGCACAAACATCGATAAGAGCAGTAGCCTGTCCACGTCCGATACCCTTTGTTTCACGGGTGATACAAATTGAACCGCCGCCGATACCAACCTTAATGAAGTCGGCACCTGCTTTTGCGAGGAAGAGGAAGCCTTCCTTATCAACAACGTTTCCTGCACCAACCTTAACGGTGTCACCATACTTCTCGCGGATGAAAGCGATAGTTCTTGACTGCCACTCGCTAAAGCCCTCTGAAGAGTCGATACAAAGAACATCTGCACCTGCCTCTATAAGAGCGGGAACACGCTCAGCATAGTCTCTTGTGTTTATACCTGCACCAACGATATATCTCTTATGCTTATCAAGAAGCTCGTTGGGGTTTTCCTTGTGAGCATCGTAGTCCTTGCGGAAAACGAAATATTTTAAATTACCGTCTTTATCAATAATGGGAAGTGAATTGAGTTTGTTGTCCCAGATAATATCGTTAGCGGTCTTAAGTGTAGTATCCTCGTCAGCGGTAATAAGGTCAGCAAGGGGAGTCATAAACTCAGAAACTTTAGTTGCTGTATCCATACGGCTTACGCGGTAGTCACGACTTGTAACAATACCTAAGAGTTTGCCGTTTGCAGTGCCATCCGAAGTAACTGCAACGGTAGAGAAGCCGTTCTTTGCTTTAAGCTCTAAAACATCAGCAAGTGTGTTATCGGGAGTAACATTAGATGCGCTAACAACAAAGCCTGCCTTGTATGATTTTGCACGGGCAACCATTGCTGCCTCATCCTCAATGCTTTGAGAACCGAAGATAAACGAAACGCCACCCTCACGCGCTAAAGCAACTGCTAATTTTTCACCTGAAACCGATTGCATTATAGCCGAGGTCATAGGAATGTTCATACTGATTGCGGGTTCCTCACCCTTTTTGAACTTAACTAACGGAGTTTTTAAACTAACGTTAGCGGGAACACATTCACTTGAAGAATATCCCGGAACTAAAAGGTACTCATTAAAGGTATGAGAAACTTCACTAAAATAAAAAGCCATAATAATATCTCCCTTATTCTCAAATTATTACTATATATAATAATATTTAAGGGCAAAAAAGTCAACACTAAAAGAAAATTTCGGCGAAAAAATCAAAATTATTTCAAAAAGGACTTGAATTTTGTGAAGTGTTATGATATAATTTATCGGCTATGGTGGAGGAATATCCGCTAATAGCAAAAAATATTACACACATTCTGTATTAAATTCGGTCAGGTGGCGCCGCGATACTAAGGCGTTTTCCGAACCTTTACAGGATGGAGGGAAAACCTCAGGAGGAAAAGAATATGGCAGTAGTATCAATGAAACAGCTTCTTGAAGCAGGTGTTCATTTTGGACATCAGACAAGACGTTGGAACCCGAAAATGGCTGAGTACATTTTCACAGAGCGTAACGGAATTTATATTATCGACTTACAGAAGACCGTTAAGAAGCTCAATGAGGCTTATATGTTCGTTCGTGACATTGCAGCCGAGGGTGGAGACATCCTTTTTGTAGGCACCAAGAAACAGGCTCAGGATTCCGTTAAGGAAGAAGCAGAGCACTGCGGTATGCCTTATGTTAATGCTCGTTGGCTCGGCGGTATGCTTACCAACTTCAGCACTATCCGTACTCGTATTGCAAGACTTAATCAGCTTCGCGCTATGAGAGATGACGGAACTTTTGAACTTCTTCCTAAGAAAGAAGTTATCAAGTTAACTCTTGAAATCGAAAAATTAGAGAAGTATCTCGGCGGAATTCAGGAGATGAAGAGAACTCCTGCTGCTATGTTTATAGTAGACCCCCGCAAAGAAAGAATCGCAGTTGCAGAAGCTAAGAAGCTCGGTATCCCGATTATCGCTATCGTTGATACTAACTGTGATCCTGATGAAATTGATGCAGTTATCCCCGGTAATGATGATGCTATCCGCGCAGTAAAACTCATTGCAGAAACTATCGCTGCTGCAGTTATCGAAGGCAGACAGGGTACTGAAATGGGCACCGCTGCAACAGAAGAGGCTACCGAGGAAGTAGTAGAAGAAGTAGCAGAAGAAACTGCTGAATAATTATATCGGAGGTAGATTTAGATGGCTTTTACCGCTAAAGACGTTCAGGCTTTAAGAGAAAAAACCGGTTGCGGAATGATGGACTGTAAAAAGGCACTCGTTGAGTGTGACGGTAACATGGATGCCGCAGTTGATTATTTAAGAGAAAAAGGTCTTGCTTCACAGGCAAAGAAGGCTGGCAGAATTGCTGCTGAGGGTACCGTTTGCACCTATACCGCTAACGGCGTAGGAGTTATGGTAGAACTCAATGCTGAAACTGACTTCGTTGCTAATGGTGAAGAATTCAAGGCACTTGCAAACAAGGTTGCAGTTATCATCGCAGAGCAAAACCCTGCAGATATGGATGCACTTCTTGCTTGTGAGAAGGACGGTTTAACCGTTGAAGGTATGGTTCAGGAATTATTCCTTGCTATCCGTGAGAATATTAAGATTCGCCGTTTCGTTCGTATCGAAGGCAAGGTTGTTTCTTATGTTCACGCAGGCGGCAAAATCGGCGTTCTTGTTGAGTTCGATACCGAGCTCGCAGCTGATGATGCAGCTCTCATCACTATGGGTAAGAACATTGCAATGCAAATCGCAGCTATGAACCCCTCTTATCTTGATGAAGCAAGCGTTCCTGCTGAAGTAATCGAGAAAGAAAAGGAAATCCTCATCGCTCAGATGAAGGAAGACCCCAAGATGGCTAACAAGCCTGATATGGTTCTCGGCAAAATCGTTGAAGGTAAAATCGGCAAATACTACAAGGAGAACTGCCTTGTTGAACAGCAGTACGTTATCGATGGTGACCTCACTGTTGGTAAGTATGTTGAGAAAACCGCTAAGGAGCTCGGCAAGGAAGTTAAGATTGCTTCCTTCACCCGTTATGAAAAAGGCGAGGGCATCGAGAAGCGCGTAGACGATTTTGCAAACGAAGTTGCAAATATGATTAAGTAATCAAACTAAAATTAAAGCCACGAATGTTTTCGAACGTTCGTGGCTTTTTTGTGTTTTTTGAACGAGTTTAATAGTTTTTAGATATTAGCGGCAAAGTGCTTTGAATGATATAATAAATTGTAAACTTATATAAGGAGTTATTGTATGAAAGCACTTGTTAAAAAATATCCTCAAAAGGGGCTTTGGTTTGAGGAAGTTCCGGAGCCTGTTATCAGCAGTAATGATGTGAAAATTAAAATTCATAAAACTGCTATTTGCGGCACCGACCTTCATATTTATAATTGGGATGAATGGTCTCAAAGAACTATTGATACTCCACGAGTAATCGGTCACGAATATGTTGGAGAAATCGTTGAAATCGGTGAGAATGTTAAGAATTGGGAAATAGGAGATATCGTTTCGGGAGAGGGACATATCGTTTGCGGAAAATGCCGTAACTGCCTTGCGGGAAACGGACATTTATGCAAGGAAACGGTTGGCGTTGGTGTTAACCGAGACGGAGCCTTTGCCGAATATCTTGTTATTCCGCAAGAGAATGTTCGCAAATGCGAAAAGGATATCCCCGAAGAAATGTATTCTATATTTGATCCGTTTGGCAATGCGGTGCATACCGCACTTTCCTTCGATCTTACAGGTGAGGATGTGCTTATAACCGGCGCGGGTCCTATAGGTATAATGGCGGCTGCGGTGTGCAAATTTGTGGGAGCCCGCCACGTTGTTATTACCGATATAAATGATGAACGCTTAGAACTTGCTAAAACCCTTGGCATAAAATATACCGTTAATACAGCTAAAACGAGCTTAAAAGACTTTATGGATGAAATCGGCATAAAAGAAGGCTTTGATGTCGGCCTTGAAATGTCGGGTAGCGAGATAGCATTTAATTCTATGATAGACTGTATGATTCACGGCGGAAGAATCGCCCTCTTAGGTCTTCTTAAAAGCGATACCAAAATTGATTGGTCTAAAATAATATTTAACGGACTTATTATAAAGGGTATATACGGAAGAGAAATGCACGAAACGTGGTATAAAATGTCCGCTATGCTTCAGGGTGGACTTGATATTTCAAAGATAATAACCCATAGGTTAGATATAACCGAATATGAAAAAGGCTTTGAGGCTATGAACAGCGGTAAATGCGGCAAGGTTATCCTTGACTGGACAAAATTAAGGAGTGAATAATATGAAAACTGCACTTAAGTTTTTTAAAGAAACCTGTGAGACCATTGAAAAAGAGGGACTCACTAAAAATGAAAAAATTATAACCTCTCCGCAGGGCGCAAAGATTAGCCTTTCGAACGGTAAACAGGTTATAAATATGTGTGCCAATAACTATTTGGGACTTGGTAACAACAAGGAAATTATTGCAGCTGCAAAAGAGAGCTATGACCGCTACGGATACGGACTTTCTTCGGTAAGATTTATTTGCGGAACACAGGAATTACATAAAAATTTAGAGAATAAATTAAGCGAATTTCTCGGTACGGAGGATACCATTCTCTATTCTTCGTGCTTTGATGCAAACGGCGGTCTTTTCGAAACCCTTCTTACTGAAGAGGATGCAGTTATAAGTGATGAACTTAACCACGCAAGTATTATAGACGGTGTGCGCCTTTGCAAAGCAAAGCGTTTCCGTTATAAGAATAATGATATGGATGATCTTCGCGCAAAGCTTGAAGAAGCAAAGGATTGCCGAATAAAGCTCATCGCAACCGATGGCGTTTTCTCAATGGACGGTATTGTTGCGAACCTTAAGGCTATTTGTGACCTTGCGGATGAGTATGATGCTCTCGTTATGGTAGATGATAGCCACGCTGTCGGCTTTATGGGTGATACGGGCCGCGGAACAGCCGAACATTGCGGCGTTTCGGGCAGAGTTGATATTATCACAGGCACCTTTGGTAAGGCGCTTGGCGGCGCATCGGGCGGCTTCACCTCGGGAAGAAGAGAGATTATCGACCTTCTCCGCCAACGCTCACGCCCGTATTTGTTTTCTAATACATTAGCGCCCGCAGTTGCCGCAGGTTCTTTGAAAGTTCTTGAAATGCTCGATAAGGATACCTCTATTCGTGAAAAGCTTTTCAGCAACACAAAGCTCTTTGCAGAAAAAATCAAGGAAATCGGTTTAGATGTTATTGATGGCGGAACACCAATTATCCCCGTTATGCTTTATGATGAAAAAACAGCAGTAGAGATGGCAAAGCGGATGATGGATAAGGGAGTTTACGTGGTTGCATTCTCATATCCCGTTGTTCCGAGGGGTAAAGCAAGAATCAGAACTCAAATGTCTGCCGCATTAAGTGAAGAGGATATTTTGTATATAGTAGATTGCTTTAAGCAGGTTAAGGAAGAAATGGGACTTTAGTTTATGAATGCATCAACTATCGTTTTCGTTTTAGAGATAATCGGCACGGTTGCCTTTGCCATATCGGGAGCCTTGATAGCGGTGCGATGCTGTCTTGACCTTTTCGGTGTGCTTTTAGTTGGACTGATATCTTCGGTTGGCGGCGGAATTATAAGAGATTTATTTTTAGGTAATTTTCCACCGAGAGTTTTTTCAATTGTGCTTATTCCATTGGTTGCAGTTTTAACCTCGCTGATTGTTTTTATAGTTTGTTTTTTTAACTCAAAAAAGTTTGAAGCGCTCGAAAAACGAATTGAGGGCATCAACAATTTTTTTGATGCGGTTGGACTTGCAACCTTTTCGGCTCTCGGCACTGAGGCGGCGGTACAGGCGGGATTTGGAAAAATGGCGCTGCTATCGGTTTCAATGGGTGTGTTAACAGGAATCGGCGGCGGTATTGTGCGCGATATTTTAGTTGATAAAACACCCTATGTTTTGAAGAAGCACATATATGCCTTGGCATCGGTTGTTGGCAGTCTTGCCTATTATATTATCAGGATAAATCTTTCAAAAACCCTTGCAATTGCTGTTTCAATACCTATAATAATTATTATAAGGATGCTTTCGACTAAATACCGTTTAGAGCTTCCTAAAATCGCTTTAAGGGGTGAAATGAAGTGACAATTCTCCAATGTCTTTATGTTTGTAAAATTGCGGAGCACGGTTCGTTTAACGAGGCGGCAAAGCAGTTATTTGTGGCGCAGTCAAGTCTTTCGGTAAGCGTAAAATCTTTAGAGCAAGAGCTGAATATAAAGATTTTCGAACGCGCAGGAAACGGTGTGCAGTTAACCAAGGACGGTGTTGAGTTTTTAGGCTACGCTCGGCAAATAGTAGAGCAAAGTGAGTTTATTACCAACAGATATTCAGGCAACGATTTTCACCAAAAATTATATATTTCGGCGCAGCACTATGACTTTGTTGCCGATATTTTTACCAAGCTGCTTAATGAAACAACCGATAACAGCTATCGTTTTTCGCTTCGAGAGATGAAGACCTATGATGTTATAAGAGAGGTTGAAACATCTTATTGCGATATAGGAATTATAGTTATAAAGGATACGGATTTTTCGGCTATGGAAAGATATCTTAACCAAAGGGGAATAACCTTTAACCCCGTGTTTAAGGTGAAACCTCACGTGTATGTAAGAAGTGAGCATCCTCTCGCAAAGCTCGATAAAATAACAAACGAAAATCTTATATCCTACCCCTTTGTTTCCTACGAACAGGGTGAGCACAACCATTCTTTTTTCACCGAAGAGCTTTCTAACATTCATAGCGATAAGCAGGTGGAAATCAGCGATAGGGCAAGTCTTATGAACTGCCTTTTAGGCACGAACAGTTATACTATCGGTACGGGAATTATGCCATCGCTTCTCAATGAGGGAAGAATAGTAAGTATTCCTTTTGTGAGCGATGATTTATATACCATCGGTTATATTCTGCGAACGGATAAAAAGCCATCGAAACTAACCGAAAGATTTATAAAAATGCTGAATTCAATTTCAATAAACAGTTAAAAAAGCAGGAATTTCTTCCTGCTTTTTTTATTTATTCTTCATCTCAATATATTCTTCAAGTGTTACACCGAGGCGGTTTATTTCCTTTGCGGTGTTTATGCCTACAAAGCGGTAATGCCAAGGTTCATAAATAACCCCTGTTATATCTTGACTATCCTTAGGATATCTTAAAATAAAACCAAAATCTTCGGCATTTTCTATTAACCAACGGAACATAGGTGTATCTTCAAATTCTTCTTCAACCGAATTGAAGTCAACCGCAAGTCCTGTGTGATGTTCGCTTGTTCCCGGCCTCGCAACCACGGTTGCCGCTTCGTCCTCTGCTTTATCTTTCGGTATACCTGAATTAATAACCCGCTGTACCTTGTTGTTGAAGAGAGTAACCTGTGAATTGTATGAGCGGTAGGGCGAAAGAACAAAAACATCCACACCATCCTCCCAAGCGCTCTCAACAAGGGCGGTAAGGTAGGGGAGAACATCCTTATCAAACTGATTTCTTGCTCCGCACAGATATTTTTTAGGAATGGTAGTAATGTTACCACCGTAATCAAAATCTTTGGGTAAAGGATTCTCACCGTTTACTAAAATTAATCTTTCATAAGCGGCATCAAGGGTGTATTTACCAACCTGTACTATCTGTGAAGAGGTAGAATTATCAACCCATTCAGAATAAACTGAAGAAATACTACTATCCGCTTCGGAGAAAACAACGCTGCTCGTTTCAGAAGAAGTTTCGCTGCTTTGGTTATCAGTAGAGGAACTATTAGAAGCAGAGGTTGAAACCTGTGAAACCGATGGTGTATCATCGCTCAGTTTTATCATAAAGATTAAAAGGACAATAAGAACAACGGTTAAAAGAACGGCAAGAGCGCCAACAATCAGAATGACGGGGCTAACCGCTCTTTTTCTTTTTTTGTAACGAGTTTGGTTTGACATATTATTCATCAAGCTTGAGCACCGCCATAAATGCCTCCTGCGGAACCTCAACGGAACCTAAGCGGCGCATGCGCTTTTTACCCTCTTTCTGTTTTTCGAGAAGTTTTTTCTTTCTTGTTATATCACCGCCGTAGCACTTTGCAAGAACGTCCTTGCGGAGTGCTTTTACGGTTTCACGAGCAATAATTTTACCGCCAACAGCCACCTGAATGGGAACTTCGAAAAGTTGACGTGGAATATAATCTTTAAGTTTTTCGGCAATTCTTCGAGCTCTTGTATAAGCGTTATCGCTGAAAACGATAAAGGAAAGAGCGTCCACAACATCGCCGGCAAGCATAACATCAAGTTTAACGAGTTTTGATTTCTCATAACCCTTTGTTTCATAATCGTAACTTGCGTAGCCTTTTGTACGGGATTTTAGCGCATCAAAGAAATCATAAACGATTTCACCCATAGGCATAATGTAGTGAATGTCAACACGGTCACCGAGATAATTCATATTTATATATGTGCCACGTCTTTCCTCGCACAACTGCATAATGGTGCCAACAAATTCGCTTGGACTGTAGATATGAACATCTGCAACAGGCTCCATAGCCGAGGTAATTGTTGCAGGGTCGGGATAATTTGTTGGGTTGTCAACGCTTATAACCTGTCCGTCAGCAAGTTCAAACTTATATTCAACGCTTGGCGCGGTTGTAACAAGGTCGAGATTATATTCTCGCTCGAGTCTTTCCTGAATGATTTCCATGTGAAGAAGTCCTAAGAAGCCGCAACGGAAACCAAAGCCGAGCGCGGTTGAGGTTTCGGGCTCAAAGAGAAGTGAAGCATCATTGAGTTGCAGTTTTTCGAGAGCCTCACGAAGTTCGGGGTATTTAGCACCGTCTGCGGGATAAATACCACAGAAAACAACAGGATTAACCTTGCGGTAACCGGCAAGAGGCTCGGCAACGGGATTGTCTACAAGTGTTATAGTGTCACCAACAGTAGCCTCGCTAACGGTTTTGATTGATGCTGAAAGATAACCAACCTCGCCCACTTCAAGACAGTCACACGACTCCATAGCGGTTGCTCTCTTTCTGCCAATTTCAACAACATCAAATTCGGCACCTGTTGCCATCATTCGAATTCTCTCGCCACTCTTTATTTTTCCGCTCATTACACGGAAATATACAACAACACCTTTATATGGGTCATAATAAGAGTCGAAAATAAGAGCCGAGAAGGGCGCATTAGCGTCACCTTTAGGAGCGGGGAATTCGGTTACGATTTTTTCGAGCACCTCGTCCACATTTACCCCTGTTTTTGCCGAAATCAATGGTGCATTATCGGCAGGGATACCGATAACATCTTCAATTTCCGCTTTAATTCTCTCGGGGTCAGCACTCGGTAGGTCGATTTTATTTATAACGGGAAGAATTTCAAGCCCATGGTCAACAGCTAGGTAGGTGTTGGCAAGGGTTTGAGCCTCTATTCCTTGTGAAGCATCAACAACGAGCACTGCACCCTCACAGGCCGCAAGGGAACGGGAAACTTCGTAGTTAAAGTCTACGTGTCCGGGCGTATCAATAAGGTTGAGCTCATATTCGAGCCCATCCTTTGCCTTATAATAAAGTGTTACGGCGTGAGCCTTTATGGTAATACCTCGCTCACGCTCTAAATCCATACTATCGAGTATCTGTTCTTCCATATCTCTTTGAGCAACCGACTGGGTAAGCTCAAGCAATCTATCCGCAAGGGTAGATTTTCCATGGTCGATATGGGCTACAATACAAAAATTTCTTATTCTTTCAAGTGGGAATGACACTGGCTGTTCTCCTTAAAAAATTATTATAAATATAATACACTAAATTAGCATAATTTTCAAGGTTTAATCGTGTTTAATTACACTGCCTCTTTTTACTGCATCACTGCCGAATTTTTTTCGCACGGAATATATAGAATCTTCTACTTTTTCAACCTTTAATTCTTGTTCGCTCTCTCCAAACAGGTCTTGTTGAATGAAGACTCCATCTTCTCTTAAGTTTATCGCCCTGATACCAACCGAACGTAAGGGAAGAAGAATATTATTTGCTTTAAATATTTCCATTCCTTTTTTTGCTATGAGCAAGGGACTATTGGTTGGTGTGGTAAACGCACGGCTTATTTCCCTTGTTGCAAGGAGTTGATTTCGCAAGTGTATCTGAACACCGCCCGCTAAAAGATTGTGGGTGTGAAGCGTATCGGAAATTTCGGTGGAAAGTTCTAAAAAGGTTTTCCACACCTCATCCTCACTTTCAAAATCTTTTGCGGTGGTAATCGAACGTCCAACGCTTTTTGGTTTGCTTTCCTCGGTTATTGCATGAACAGGGGAATCATCAAGACCTTGTGCGTATCGGTGTAGGTCAACGCCATTTTTACCAAGCAGTTTTTTGAGCGTTTCTTCCGAACATTCCGCTAAGTCGCCAATGGTAAAAATGCCTGATGCATTAAGCCTTGCCGCACTGCTTTTACCAACAAACAATAAATCGGTTATGGGCAGAGGCCATACCTTTTCCCTAAAGTTTTCGCTCGTGATTACTGTGGTGGCATCGGGCTTTTTCATATCCGAGCCGAGTTTTGCAAAAACCTTATTAAAACTTACCCCTACAGAAGCCGTAATACCGAGTTCCCTCTTTATATCGTTTCTGATACGGTTGGCTATTGTTTCGCCATCTCCAAAAAGGAGAGTGCTTCCCGTTACATCAAGCCAACATTCATCAATGCCGAAAGGTTCGATTAAATCGGTATAGCGCTTGAAAATTTCTCTACAGGCATGGGAATATTTTTTATATTCATCCATCATAGGAGGTAAAATCACAAGGTCGGGACATTTTGCCTTTGCTTCAAAAATTGCCTCGGCAGTTTTAACACCGTAAGATTTTGCTATCTCGTTTTTGGCGAGAACTATTCCGTGCCGTTCTTCTTTGCTACCGCATATTGCTACGGGCAAATCGGCTATTGTTGGGCTAAAAAGCAAAGAAACCGAGGCAAAAAAGTTGTTAAGGTCACAGTGCAGAATTATCCGCTCTTCCACTTTTTTCGCCTCGCTTTCTAAAAAATTTTAATTGTTCGACCAATTATGACAAAACATTTGTTCTTTTTGTATTATACTACTTATGAAGAATAATGTAAAGGTCTAACAGGGTGAAAAATTTTCCAAAGCTTTTATATGTAATCTTTCAATCTGCCGCAAACTGTAGTTAAGGCAGTAAGAAATTTCTTCAAGGGTTTTGCCGCAGAGATATTTCTGGGATAAAATTTCCGAAAGAATGGAATTATCCACAGCATTAATCTGCTCCTCAATTTTTTCACGTAAGGTTTTTGCCTTTTCAATACACACCATAAAAATATCTTTTTTATCGGGTGTTTCTCCGATTAAATCGTAAAACCTTTGAATTTTAATCTGTTGTAATCGGTAACTTTCAAGATAACTCTTTTTTGCCTGTCTTGTCATATTAATTACCTCACAAAAGCAACATATTGGCCGTAACTTAAATTGGTGCCGTTTTTTCGGTTAAATTCCTCAACCTCTCTTACTATTACTGCAATTGGGTTGGTAAAGTTAAGTTTTTTTCGCTTTTGCTCTGCCTCCCACATTTTTCTGCCTGCATCTCTACAGGCAGAACTGCAATAATCACCCGCTTGCGTAAGTTTTGCGCCGCAACAACGGCAATGGGTGGAGGTTTTTTCTTTGTAGTTAACTCCCTTGCAAGAGGGACAAACAAAAAACATTTCAAAAGGGGGTTTTTCGAGTGAATGCTTTTCAAAAATCTTTTGCGGTGAAACAAACTCGTATCCGCAGTCCTGACAATAGTACATTAAATATGCTTCCTTTCTGTTTTGGTTGACATTTACGAAATTATGTAATATAATTATTTTGTAAGTTAAAAAATTACGAAATTTCGTATTACGTGCATATTCTATTATGAGTTCTCGTAAATGTCAAGGACAATTTTTACGAAATTTAGTAATTCGTAAGAATTGCACAAAAAAGGGGCATATTTATGGAAGAAATTTATTCGCGAATAGAAGAACTTTGTCGAAAAAGAGGCATAAACATAACAGTATTATGCCGTGAATGTTCAATTCCGAGGGCAACACTCACCGATTACAAAAAAGGAAGAGTAAAAAATCTTTCCGTTGTTGCGCTTTCATCAATAGCAGGATATTTCGGTGTAAGCCTTGAATATCTCTATACAGGGAATAATCCGCCGCTTTCGGATGATGCGGTTAAGGTAGCGCTTTTTGGTGGCGATACCCTTGTTACCGATGAAATGTGGAAAGAAGTTAAAAGATATGCACAATATGTAAAGGAACGTGAAAATGGAAACAAATAAACTTTATGAATTTGCTGAAAGGGAAGGAATAAAGGTAGAGCGTTTTCCGCTGTCACAAACGGGTTCGGTTTGTCTGAAACTTGATAGCGGATTATTTATAGCCCTTGATGAAAAAACATCAACAAGGGCAGAGGAGAGGGTAAGACTCGCTCATGAACTCGGGCACTGTGCAACACTTGCCTTTTACAATATGTATGCAGATGCGGATATAAGAAGCAAACACGAAACCAAGGCAGAACGTTGGGCAATAAAGGCGCTCATTCCTAAAGAAAAATATCTTGCGGCGCTCGAATATGGCTATACCGATATTCATTCTCTTGCAGAATATTTTGATGTAACGGAAGAATTTATGGTAAAGGTAGCGCAGTATTATTGTGAAAAGGTTAATCAAAATTAAAAGGAGTGACTGCTTCTGCAGTCACTCCTTTGTAGTTTATCTTTTAGTAAATTCTCCAAGAACTCTTATTTCTCCCTTTTCATCCTGTAAATGAACATAGTATCCGTTTTCGGTTTGTTTTGAGCAAAGAAACAGTTCTTCTCCTAAGAAAGCCGCTTTTTTGTAAAGCACCGTCATTTCGGAAATCGGGAAATCATAGGGGAGTGCATCCATTAGAAGTTCGGCACTCTTTTGATTGTTAAGATGGCGGTTTGTATCAATTTCTTTGTTTGATATATAAATTTTCCTGAGCATCTCACATTCGCAAGGTTTTATTTTGCTAAACGAAAAAAATTTATCCTCAAAATCGGCGGCTCCGTAATTCTCGGCAATTTCTTCGGGAATTCTTATCGGACGCAAAGCATTGCCATCAAACAAAAACCAACTTGCAACCGCCTTTGCGCAAACCTCATTGTCCTGTAAAATATAAGTGCCGCGTTCACTCGTTACACCGCGCATATTTTTTACTGCAGTTTTTGCATTTATGGGGATAAGGGTTTTTATATCTTTTAAAAACTGCACCTTTATTCCCTGTAACATCCAGGCAAGTTTCATATCGTTTAGTTTGTGCATGCCGAAACCGCACTCTGCCGAATGACAGGTTGCAACATCCTGTATTATATCGAGTATGCAAGAGGGTTTTATTGTGTCAAAATCCTTATAATCTCCATAACGTGTTTCATAAATTTTTTCAAACATTTTAACATTCCTATCTATTTGCTTTAAGTTTTATAAAAAGTTTAACATTTTTCTTTTTTATTTGTGAAATAACCGTACCGAAAAGATACATAACACTTGTTTTTCTTTGTTTTATGGGAATCAAAAGTATTTTCATAACAAGAGAATTGGGTTTTGCCTTTAAAACTGCATCCTGAGCGGTAACAGAGCAAATCATATCTCTAATTTTATCCAGTTTCTCTTTTTTTTCGAGGTTGCAGTTATCGTTTGTTATATTTTCGATACAGCCGATAATTCGTTCAATGTATCTGCGGCATAAAAATTCTTCTGTTTCGGGGGAGGAGATTTGCCATTTCTTATAAAGACTTCTCATCCATTCGTTTTCTTCTTCTCTTTTTTCATACATATTGCTTCTATATCGTGCGGTTTCCGATTCGGCACGTTTGCGGATGAAGTGGTAATATTTATTTTCGGTAACCGCAATGTGTTCGATATCTGAAATAACACTCAGAACGAAGGGAAAATCATCCCAAAAAGTGTTAGGGAAGTAGATTTTATTTTGTTTTATATATTCCGATAAAAAAAGTTTATTCCAAGGGGTATACAAAAGATTTTTATCAAACAGTTTATGGGCATACATTCTAAAATCTTTGGCATTTTGGAATGTGCGGGATGGAACGCTTAAACTCTGGGTATGCTTCTTTTCGTTATCATAGTACGAATCAATATAATATCCCGCAATTACTAACTGGCTGTTATTTGCTTCGGCGAGATTATACATATCAAGAAGCATGTCCCGCTCTGCCCAATCATCTGAATCCATAAAATAAAGATACTTGCCCACCGCTAAATCTATGGCACGGTTGCGGGCGGCAGGAGCGCCACGATTTTCTTGGTGGATAACCTTAATGCGAGCGTCCCTCTTAGCATACTCATCGCATATTTTACCACTTTTATCGGGTGAGCCATCATCAACGGCTAAAAGTTCCCATTCACACAAGGTTTGATTGAGGATGCTCTCAATTGCTCTGCCAACATAGTTTTCGACCTTGAAAACAGGCATAATTATACTGATTTTTGTACTGTTCATATACGGCACTCCAGACCGATATAACCATTAAAACGATTATATCAAATAGTAAATTTAAAGTCAATAAAAGCCAAATTAAAAAATATGTGGAAAAAACGAGCGGTATGTAGTATAATACATATGAATTTGTTTTTTATCTTTAGGGGATGATTTTATCAAGATTATAGTAGTAGGATGCGGAAAAATTGGAACGGCTATTATAGAGAGTCTAACGGCAGAGGGCCATGATGTAACTGCAATTGATATAGATGCCGAGTTGGTTTCTTCCTGTGTAGACCTTTATGACTGTATGGGAGTGTGCGGTTCAGGTACAGACTGTGATACCCTTATGGAATGTGATGCCGAGCATGCAGATTTGTTTATTGCGGTTACAGGTTCTGATGAATTTAATATGCTTAGTTGTTTTATGGCAAAACAACTTGGTGCACAACATACAATAGCAAGAATAAGAAACCCCGAATATAACGATAAAAATCTCAATTTTATGCGAGAGAGATTAGGACTATCGCTTAGTCTTAACCCTGAAATGCTTGCTGCAGGAGCAATATTTGATATACTAAAACTTCCTGCGGCGGTTAATATTGAAACCTTTTCACGCAGAAGATTTGAGATGATAGAGTTAAAAATAAAACCTGATTCTCCGCTTGATGGTAAAAGCCTTATAGAAATGCGTAAAGAATACAAGGCGAAATTTCTTGTTTGTGCAGTTTGCCGTGGCGAAGACGTAGTGGTGCCTGATGGTAATTTTATCCTTAAGAGTGGTGATAGGATAGGTATTACCGCCTCGCCTTATGAGATTCAGAAACTATTGAAACTTTTGGGTTTAACTCAGAGAAAAGCCAGAAATGTTATGATTTTGGGTGCAAGTCGAACTTCATTTTATCTTGCTCAAATGTTGCTTAAAAGCGGTAACGCAGTTAAGGTTATAGATGGGGATAGGGCAAGACTTGAAGAGTTTTGTGAGCATCTTCCCGGAGTGGTTGCTATTGTAGGAGATGCGGCACAACAAGAAGTTCTGCTTGAAGAGGGAATAGGAACAATGGATGCATTGGCTTCCCTTACAGGTATTGACGAAGAAAATATTCTTCTATCCCTTTTTGCAAGTACACAGGATGTTAAAAAGGTAGTTGCTAAGATAGACCGTGATGAGTTTTCTTCTCTTGCCGAGCAGATAGGTATAGAAAGTCATGTTTCACCAAGAAGAATTATTGCCGATGTGCTTGTAAGATATGCACGTGGTCTTGAAAATTCTATGGGTAATAAGATGGAAACTCTCTATAAGATTATGGATGGTAAAGCAGAGGTTATGGAGTTCCAGATAACCAGTGAAAGCGAAGCTACGGGCGTTACCCTTAAGGATATAGCGCTCAAGAAAAACATTCTTATAGCAGGAATAGTGAGAAATCGAAAAACTATTATCCCATCAGGCGAAGATAGTATTAATGTTGGCGATACTGTAATTATTCTTGCGGCAGGCGTGCGTATAAATGATATTACAGATATCATTAAATAAGGCGGTGGGGCAACAATATGAATTATAAAATGGTATTTAGCCTCATCGGTAAAATTATAACAACCGAAGCCGCGTTGCTTTTGCTTCCTGTTTTGGTTGCGGTTTATTACGGGGAAACTCTTCCGCTTTGTGCTTACCTTATAACAATGGTAATTGCGGCCGCGATTGGGCTTCTTCTCATCCTGTGTTTTAAAACAAAAAACAAAGAAATTTATGCAGGAGAAGGTTTCGTTTCGGTTGCATTTGCTTGGATATTGCTATCCTTGGTGGGTTGTTTGCCGTTCATAATAAGCGGCGAAATTCCTAGCTTTTTTGATGCCTTTTTTGAAACTGTAAGCGGCTTCACAACAACAGGAGCATCAATTCTTACAAATGTTGAGGTTATGAGCAAGAGTATTCTTTTCTGGAGAAGTTTTACTCATTGGATAGGCGGTATGGGTGTGCTTGTGTTCGTTATGGCTATTATCCCCGGAACACAGAAGGGCACAATGCATGTTATGAGAGCCGAGATGCCCGGTCCTATTATCGGAAAACTTGTGCCCAGAATAAGCGATACGGCAAAAATTCTTTATCTTATTTATATCGTTCTTACGGCTGTTGAAATCATACTACTTTATATCGGTGGCATGTCGCTTTTTGAGAGTGTTATACATTCGCTCGGTACTGCAGGAACGGGAGGATTTGGTATAAAGAATGACGGGCTTGCTTCATATAGTCCGTATTGTCAATGGGTAATAACCATATTTATGTTAATTTTCGGTGTGAACTTTAATATTTATTACCTTTTGCTTATAAAAAGAGTAAGAGCAATTTTCGAAAGCATTGAATTGTGGTTTTATGTTGCCATCGTTATTGCTTCAACTGCGGCAATTACCTATAATATTTTTTCTATATACGGAAATCTTTCTGATTCGCTTCGCCATTCGGCATTTCAGGTTGCATCTATTATTACAACCACCGGTTACTCAACTGCAAACTTCGATTTATGGCCGGACCTTTCGAAATCAACCCTACTTGTGCTTATGTTTATAGGCGGTTGTGCAGGTTCAACTGCGGGTGGTTTAAAGGTTTCCCGTGCAGTTTTACTTTTAAAACTTATCGGGAGAGAACTAAGGCGTCTGCTTCATCCCCGTTCTGTTAGCAGTGTAAGATTTGAGGGCAAACGTGTAGGGGAAGAAACACTTGATAGTGTAAGTGTTTATTTTGCGATTTATATGGTTTGCATAGTAGCAGTATTTTTGTTACTCTCGTTTGAGCCGTTTGAACTTGAAACTACACTTACTTCAGCGATAAGTTGTTTTAATAATGTAGGACCTGGTTTTGCAGGTGTGGGTCCTGCTTCTAACTATTCGGCATATTCTTCGTTTTCAAAATTAGTTCTTTCATTTGCTATGTTGCTTGGAAGACTTGAAATATTCCCACTCATAATTGCATTCTCACCAATAACCTGGTCAAGAAAACACAGATAATATTAGCCGCCGCAAATATCTTTATTTGCGGCGTTTTTTTTGCATAAAAAAATTAGGGTTTAACCATACTATTTTTTGAGGTGAACGGTATGGTTAGAAAAATAAAAGGATATTTATCTGCTTTTCTTATTTGTATTATTTGCTCTGTAATTTTTATAGGTATAGGCTATCTTTATATATCGGCATCAATAAAGCAAACCGAAAAAAATGCCGAAAGTGTACCTTATTATTCGAGGGAGATAACAAATGCGGGGTTGCTTTTTCAATTTGCCGATAGTAAAACCTTGATTTATCTTGATTTCGGCGAGAAAGCGGTAACCTTTGTGGATGCCGACAATAAGGAAATAAAGGATAATATGTGTTGTGGATATCCGGTTGATTATATTATCGGCGCAGAGTATGATTTGTTGTGCGGAATAATAGACCGCATAGGCGGTATTGAACTCACGCTTGATGGCAAGGAGCACAATTATACAGGTGTACAGGTTAAGGAAATACTTGAAAAAACTGCCGTTACATCAGAACTTAAAAAAAGTATAGCAAAGGCAATTTTTGATAAGATTTCTTTTTGTTCTTTATCAAGAAGTGATTTTGCTTATATGATTGAAAATTCATCAACCAATCTTACAGTTCCTGATATTTTCAGTTGGGATAAATATATTAAGGAAACATGTTCGAAAACCTATTTTGTTAATTGACAAAAAACGGCTTTAAAGATATACTATTATATATATCTGTATAATAGGGGAGTTTTATTTGGAGAATAAAAACATTTGCGAAATATTCGGCAGTAATGTGTTTAATGATTCTGTTATGAAAGAGAGATTACCCGAAGAAACCTACAGTGCGCTTAAGAGCGCTATAAACGGCGGAACGGGAATAAGCAGAGAGGTTGCGGATAAGATTGCCGCAGTTATGAAAGATTGGGCAATCGAAAAGGGTGCAACCCACTTCACACACTGGTTTCAGCCACTAACCGGTATAACCGCCGAAAAACACGATAGTTTTATTGCGCCTGGAGAAGATGGGCATATAATAATGGAGTTTTCGGGCAACGAACTTATAAAGGGAGAGCCGGATGCTTCTTCATTCCCATCAGGCGGTCTTCGTGCCACATTTGAGGCGAGAGGCTATACCGCTTGGGACCCGAGTTCTTATGCCTTTGTAAAGGATAATACCCTGTGTATTCCAACTGCATTCTGTTCTTATTGCGGAGAAGCGTTAGACCAAAAAACCCCTCTTCTTCGCAGTATGGAGGCAGTAGAGAAACAGGCATTAAGAATAGTACATCTTTTAGGATATAATGATGTAAAAAGGGTAGAAACAACGGTTGGTCCTGAGCAAGAGTACTTTCTTGTTGATAAGGATATGTATTTGTCTCGCCCTGACCTTATGTATTGCGGCAGAACACTTATAGGATGTATGCCACCTAAGGGACAGGAAATGGATGACCATTATTTTGGTGTTCTAAAACCTCGTGTTGCGGCATTTATGAGAGAACTTGATGAGGAACTCTGGAAACTTGGAGTTCTTGCCAAGACAGAGCATAACGAGGCGGCTCCTGCACAACACGAACTTGCTCCCATTTTTACAACTACGAATATTGCGGCAGACCATAATCAACTCACTATGGAGATGATGAAAAAGGTTGCCGAGAAGCACAACCTTGTGTGTCTTTTACACGAAAAACCTTTTGACGGTGTAAACGGAAGCGGTAAACATAATAACTGGTCGCTCACAACCGATACAGGTATAAATCTTTTAAGTCCGGGCAAAAAACCTGCCGAAAATCACCTTTTCCTTTTAACACTTGCGGCTGTTATTACTGCGGTGGACAAACACCAGGATTTGCTTAGAATTTCGGTTGCAACTGCGGGAAATGACCACAGACTTGGCGCAAATGAGGCGCCACCCGCAATTGTTTCAATGTTCTTCGGCGAGGAGTTAACCCAAATGCTCACCGCCATCCAAAATGGTGTTCACAGGGATGATGCTCAAAAAACCAATATGACCATAGGCGCAGAGGTAATACCCTCCATTCGCCGTGATAATACTGATAGAAACAGAACTTCGCCCTTTGCATTTACAGGTAATAAGTTTGAATTCAGAATGCTTGGTTCGGCTTCTTCGGTTTCGGATACCAATGTAATGATAAATACAATGGTTGCAGATACCTTTGAAGAATTTGCGCAAAGACTTGAAAGTTGTGCCGATGTAAAGGAAGAAATTTTTGCTATTGTACGTGATACAGTGCAAAATCACGGAAGAATTATCTTTAATGGCGATGGATATTCGGATGAGTGGAAAAAGGAAGCGGAAGAGAGAGGTCTCTTAAATCTTTCAAGCACACCCGATGCAGTGCCTCATCTTGCCGATGAAAAGAACATAAAACTTTTCTCTCGCCAAAAGGTATTAAGCCCAACAGAAATTTTTTCACGTGTTGAGATAGTGCTTGAAAACTATGCCAAGGTTTTACATATTGAGGCGCTAACCCTTATAGATATGATGAACAGGGCGGTAATTCCTGCAATAACGGCTTATAACGATAGTCTTTGTTGTTCGGTAAATAGTAGAAGAGCGGTAAGTGGTAGTCTTGACACCTCGGTAGAAGAGGAACTAATAGCAAGACTTTCTGCCGCAAATGCAGAAATTTACAAATTAACCGACCAACTTAAAAATAGCGTAAAGGTTTCGGAAAAAGAAATAAATGTTGTGGAAAAGGCAAGGCTTTACCACGATGATGTTTTAAAGATAATGACCGATATCAGAAAATATGCCGACTCGGCAGAGGCGGTAGTATCAAAAGATTATTGGCCTTATCCAAGTTATGGAGATTTGTTGTTTAGGGTATAGAAAAAGAGGTTCGAAAGAACCTCTTTTTTGTTCGCATGTGTTTCATTGTGTTGAAATTCTGCCGGGGAAGATACCCTCTGTAATAGAGCCGGAAGAAACAAGCTCTGAATAAACTGAGGCAATTCTATACCAAGTGGAAGCCGCAACAGCATTATTTTGGGGCTCTATGCCGAATATTTGTTTAAATGCTATTACGGCAGCGCTAGTTTGAGGACCGAAAACGCCGTCTGCTTCAAGGGGTGGAATATCGTAAACTTCGCCGATACGATTAAGGTAATACTGTAAAATTTCAACCGATTGTCCCGTATCCCCTTCAGTAAGAACAGAGCCCGGATAAAGCGGTCCTGCAAGTTCGGGAACGGTTTGAGGAAGACTGTCAAGCGCGCCTCTATATGCATCGGTTATAGCGTTCCAGGTTTCTCTGCCTACAATTCCATCCTCGGTTATACCGTAGAAGTTTTGGAAAGAGCGCACACTCGCTTCTGTTTGTTCGCCGAAAACACCATCAATATCAGGGTTCAAGACTTGTGGGTTCGCAAGGGATAAAACGCTCAAGTAATACTGTATAACCTCTACAGGTGTCCCTGTTGAGCCACGTTCAAGTGTTTCGGAATAAAGTTTGGAAACATCCTGAAGTCTTAGTCCTTCGGAATCAAGTTCGCTTAATTTTTTAACACCGTTAAAAATACTGTTTACCCTATACCATGTGGCTTTACCTGTAACACCGTCTGCAGAGAGATTGAAAATTTCTTGAAATTTTCGCACGGCATTTTCGGTGTTTACATCATAAACCCCATTTACATTTGGTATTTTGGGTATGGCAGGATAGTTGTTGGAGATGCGGTTAAGCCGCACCTGCAAAATGCGAACATCGTTTCCTGAAGAGCCTCGCCGTAAGGGTGCACCCGGGTAACTTGAAACTGCTTCCCGTATGGGCGCATCGGTTACAATTCCGATATCATCTCCGTAGTAATTGGTAAGTATGCTAAAGGGAGTAAGTCCTCTGTTGGCAAGTTCAACTGTACCCCATTGGGACAGACCTTCGCAGGTAGATGTAGTTCCGTTGCAAAACTGTGCAAAGAGAGGCTCTATGTTGCCTTGCCGTACTATATAATCGTTGAAAAGTTCTTCTACTATGCGGTCGGTGGTCTGAAAGGTGTCTCTGCCATAGGTATATGCCTGGTCAAAAGCGGTGGTGTTGGTTATATCAAAATCATAGCCTCGGCTTCGGTACCATTCGGTGTAGATTCGGTTGAGCGCAAAGGAAATCTGTGCATATATGTTGGCGCGTATAGCATTTTCGGGCCATGTTGGATAAATCTCACTCGCCGCAACGTTTTTAAGGTAATCTATAAAGGGAACGGTGACATTTTGTGCCGCCGAGTCGGGCGGACCTAAATGTACAGTAATGGTTTCGGGAATAAATGGTGTGGAGGGAGCCATAATTTCACCGCCTTTTAAGTATTTAGAAGATTGCCGGGTGGGGTGGTGTAGGTTATATCGTTTTCACGGAAAAGGTCGGTTTCTTTTTTAGGTACCATATCAACCGCCACAACTGATAGTTCGCCCGAGAAAACCTGAACGTTAATGTTGTAAACCGTATAAAAGCCTTGCGCTTCAACCTTAACGTTATAAACCGCATAAGGAACGATGTTCTGATTTGGACTTTCAGATAGTGATTTATCGGGCGCAGGGAGTTCTACAATGCCGCTTTTTCCGCTTTCATCGGTAATATCACTCCATAAAACAGTAGCATCATCGCCGAGCGGCTTTGTTATAGAAATTTTAGCGCCAACAATTGGAACCGATTCCTGAAGTGCAGTAACACGCACCTGAATATATCCTTTCTGCACGCCTCCTCCTGTAGTGGCAGGTGTGCTTGTTTCGGGTGCAGTTTGTTCTGTTGGTAGAGCCGCATTTTGTGATACGGCTCCAACGTATTTTTTCATTTCTTCGCTGTATTTTTGCTTTAAGTCTTCAAATTCACTCATAATAAAAATCACCATATCCTTTCTAGGAAACAAATTGCAATAAAAATCTCCCATTTCTACATTTATATGTAGAAATGGGAGTATATATATCTAATAATTAATGGCGGATTCGAGAGCGAGCGTTACCATTTCATCAAACCCTGTTTGACGCTCTTCGCTGCTTAACTGTTCGTCTCCATAAATCAAATCTGAAACGGTTAACAAACAAAGAGCTCTTTTTTTAAGGTGTGCCGCATTCATATAAAGAGCGGCGGCCTCCATTTCAACCGCAAGGATATCCATATCACACCAAGGCGAGTTATCGCTATAAAAGGCATCGGTTGAAAGAACGTTTCCAACCTTAACCGATATTCCTTTATTGAGTGCAGTTCGGTAGGTTTCATAAAGCAAATCAAAGTTTGCTATTGGTGCGTATGTGCCGGGCAGATTATACTGCGAAGCGAAAGCGGAATCGGTAGATGCGCCCTCGGCTATTATAACATCTTTTAGTTTAACGTCTCGGCTTATTGCACCGCAAGAGCCTATGCGGATAATATTTTTAACATCGTAGAATTTAAAAAGTTCATAAGAATAAATTGCGATTGAGGGGATACCCATGCCTGAGCCCATAACCGATATTTTCTTGCCCTTATAAAACCCGGTATAGCCAAGCATATTGCGGACACTGTTTACAAGAACTGCATCCTCTAAAAAGTTTTCTGCAATATATTTTGCGCGAAGTGGGTCGCCCGGCATAATCACGGTTTCGGCGAAATCACCCATTTTTGCTTCGATATGTGGAGTTGGAATATTATTACTCATTTTTTATCCTCGCGTATAAGTTTTTTAATTGCCCCGATAGCAACCTTAATTGCGGTATCGGTATCGTGGCAAACGGGATTTTCTTCCCCTAAAGCCTCAAGTTCTTGGTTAGCCATAACAAGAAATACTGCGCCCATACGCACCTTTAGGTGACTTGCAACCACAAAAAGTGCCGCACTTTCCATTTCGGAGGCAAGGCAACCGAGCCGTTTCCATGCTTCCCATTTGTTCTTTAGTTCACTCGCAACAGGCATATCATCGGGAAAATGTTCGCCATAGAAAGAATCTTTGCTTTGCACAATGCCGATGTGATGGCGCACACCCATTTCTTTTGCAGAATCTGAAAGGGCGGTAACAACTTCGAAAGAGGCGGTTGCGGGGAATTCTATAGGCGCATATTCTCTGCTTGTACCCTCCGCCCTTACACTTGCGGTTGCAATAACTGTATCGGAGCCTTTAACATTTAAATCTATACCACCACAGGTGCCAACACGGATAAAGGTATCTGCCCCTGCACGAACGAGTTCTTCGAGTGCAATAGCGGCACTTGGTCCGCCGATACCTGTTGAGGTAACGCTAACCTTTTCGCCGCAAAGGTAACCTGTGTAGGTAACATATTCTCGGTTATCGGCTTTTTTCTCTGGGTTTTCAAGATATTTTGCAATCTTTTCACACCGCTTAGGGTCACCCGGAAGAATAACATATCTTCCAATATCTCCTTTTTGTATTGCAATATGATATTGCATATCTGGGTTATCGGTATATTTCATAACAAAAAGTTCCTTTTAAATGTTTTTTATGGTTTCGCTAAGGCTCTCGGCTAAATGCTTTATCGGGATATTTGTTGTATTAACGCAGATATCATAGTTCTTGCGGTCGCCCCATTTGTTGCCTGTAAAGAATTCATAATATCTTGCTCTGCCTTTATCAACACCAAGTATTTTTTGTTTAAGCGCCTTGTCGGTAAGGTTTCTGTCCTCCTCGTTCTTCTCGCGGCAACGGATAAGTTTTTTGCTCATATCGGCATAAACGAAAAGTCGGATAGGATTTTTATCACGAAGAATAAAGTCTGCACATCTGCCAACAATTACGCAGTTGCTTTTATCGGCTAAATCTTCAATAGCCTTAACCTGTGCCGAATAAACCTTATTTTCAATATCGTAATGTGAATAATCAATGTTTGCAAAGGTATGCGAAACGGTTATAGGAAAATATCTTATAATTCTGTGTTCGAGAATTTGATTAACATATTCTTCGGCTAGATTACTATGTTTAACGATGGCTTCAACAATTTCGTTATCGTAATAAGCGTAGCCTAATTTTTCTGCAAGTCTTTTTCCGAGTTCTCTTCCTCCGCTTCCAAATTCGCGTCCGATAGTAATTATTTTGCTCATAACGTTTCCTTCTTTCTATGTATGTTTATCTATATTTATTATATTCTAAAAAAAGCTGACTTTCAATAAATTTTTTTGCGGTGTATTGACACGAGTGTTTCTCATAACATATAATTAATATGTAAGATTTTGATGAATTTTTGCTTGAAAGGAGTAAAAAATGCGCAAGATATTAAGTTTTTTGATTAGTGTTTGTATTGTGCTAACTCTTTTTTCGGGAATAACCGTTTCGGCTTATTCGGTAACCGAGAGTGAAGAGATGTTGTTCGGCAGAATGAAAACTGCGGTGCAAAACTTTGATACACAAGTTAATCTATCAGATTTAAACTTGGGAGAAGAACCTGAGATTGCGATAAAAAAGATTTTGAGCAAAATAACAGGCATACCAGAATTTTACTATGTTGTGAATGGATATGTACCTATCACGAATGGTATTGAATTAATATATCAATATGATAAACAAGAGGTTGCCGAAAAAAACAAGGAAATTTCCGAGGTTGCCGAAAGTATTGTGTCAGATTTACACACAAATGAACTCAGTGATGTATATAAAGCACTTCTAATTCACGATAGATTAGCAGTGCTCTGCGAATATGATTATGAGAACTATAAGGAAGAAAATATACCGTTTGACTCTTATAATATGTATGGTGCGCTTATCAAAAAAATCGCCGTGTGTGAAGGCTATTCGAAAGCATATAGGTACCTTTTAGGTCTTGTGGGTATAGAGAGTGAATTGTGCGTTTCGAACCAGATTAATCACATGTGGAATATTGTTGAAATTGACGGTAAGAAGTATCATGTGGATGTAACCCACGATGACCCTGTGGATGATATTATAGGCAGAGTTAGTCATAACAATTTCCTTGTTTCATCTAAGGGGCTTCAAAATGACGCAAACGATTATGATATGACTCTTGAAAATACCGAGTATGAAGATTATTATTGGAGAAATTCGGAAACTGAAATTTTATATACCCATGGCGATATATATTACTTTGATAGCGTAACAAAAGAACTTAAAAGATTATCCGATAACCATGTAATTGATACTATAAATGCACGTTGGTCTGCAGGAGAGGGCATGGTGTGGACAGGTAATTACACCCGAATTTCTGCGTGTGATGAAAATATATACTATTCGGATAACAATAAAATTTATATATATCACACTAAAACAGGCTTTAAACATGAGGTTCTAACACCCCATTTGCCTGACCATCTTGAAATGTTTGGATTTACCCATACAACAGATGAACACGGCGGGAAATTCTTAGTAGAGTATAGAAACACACCCAATGAAACCAAAAAAGTAGATGGCCAGGAGGTTTTTGCCGAGGTAGAAGAAAAAGAAATCTATTTTGAAATTAGTGAGCATAAGTTTACAGGTCTTGTTTCGGGTGACGATGAAAAGTGGCATTATGTTGTAGATGCAAAGCCGCAATTTGAAACAGGCTTAGTAAAAATCGGCAAAACAACCTATTATATTGAAGAGGGAATTCGCGGTAACATTACAGGATTTGTAAAGAACTCAGATGGTGAATATTGTTATCTTAAAGAAAGTGTGTTTCAGGATGATAACACAGGATTTTTCAACATAAATGGCGAATGGCACTATCTTATAAATGGCGTTTGGCAGAATGGATATAGCGGTCTTGCTAAGCATACAAATGGCATGTATTATTATGCAACCAACGGAATCATCGATTATTCCGTAACAGGTTTTGTAAAGCACAGCGATGGAAAAACATATTATGTTTCGGGTGGAGTAGTTCCCAACACATATACAGGTTTTATCCCAACACAAGAAAATAAATACCTTTATGTAGAAAATGGAATTCTTCAAACAAAAACAGGTATTTTCAAGCATACAGACGGAAAATATTATTACACATATAACGGAGAACTCAAGTTCAGTTCAGGGTTTATACAGTATAACGGAAAAGCTCATTACTGTATAGACGGTGTGTGGCAGAAAGACTTCACAGGTCTTATGGACCACTCTAACGGAAATTCTTATTATGTACAAAACGGATGCCGTAACAATAATACAACAGGCTTTATCCAAAGAGATGGAAAAGCGCATTACGTATTAAAGGGTGTATGGCAGAAAAACTTCACAGGTCTTGTGAAACATTCTAACGGCAACTCTTACTATGTAGCAAACGGATGCCGTAACAATAATACATCAGGCTTTATCCAACAGGATGGCAAAGCGCATTACGTATTAAACGGTGTATGGCAGAAAAACTATACAGGTCTTGTAAAACACTCAAACGGCAATTTATATTATGTACAAAACGGATGCCGTAATAATACAACAGGCTTTATCCAAAAGGATGGCAAAGCACATTATGTATTAAACGGTGTATGGCAGAAGAACTTTACAGGTTTCTTCCATCATTCAAACGGCAATTACTATTATGTACAAAACGGATGTCGTAATAATGTAACAGGTACTGTCAAAGTTGGCGGAAAAACCTATACAGTTAAAAATGGTGTCCGTGTTTAAATAAAAGAAAACCTCGGTGAATTTCACCGAGGTTTTTATTTTTAAAAATATTGAAAAAAGGAAACGGATAATATATAATAATTTTGGATATATAAAATCTATGTTTTTTTAGGAAGTGATATTATCAGATGA
>JAZUMI010000006.1:0-61925 GCA_045603505.1 Acutalibacteraceae bacterium | reverse complement strand
AATAAGCGGTATAGGTTTTGACGCTTCAAACTATGGATATGCAGTGGTTGAGAAGAGCGATATGGTGTTTATACCCGACCCCGATACTGCGGTTATTGACCCGTTCTGCTCAATTCCAACCCTTTCTATGACAGGTAATGCCATGATTATAGATAGCCCTGAAAACCGTCCCCTTGCTCAGTATCCCCGCAATATTGTTCTTGCAGCTGAAAAGTATATGCAGGATAGCGGTGTTGCCGATACAATGCTAATTCTTCCTGAATTTGAGTTCTATCTTTTCGACCAGGTTGGTTGGGAAGTTCAGCCAAACAGTATAAGTGCTATGATAGATGCTACCCAGTCATATTGGAACAGTGCAAATGAGGGACTCGGTGTTATAGTTCCCAAGCAAAAGGCATACCACACTGCAAAGCCATTCGATGTTTCATTTGAATGCAGAAGTGAAATGTGTATGCATATGCGTGATGCAGGTATCGATATTAACTATCATCACCCTGAGGTTGCGGCATCCGGTCAGTTTGAAATCGAGCCACAGCTTGGCAAAATGTCAACAATGGCTGATGCTACAATGATGATTAAATACATAATTCATAATACCGCACTTAAATATGGTAAATCAGCAACATTTATGCCGAAGCCTATCTACGGCGAGGCAGGAAGCGGTATGCACGTTCATATGCTTCTGCTTAAAGATGGTAAGCCTGTTTTCGCGGATGACGAAGGTTATGCTCATTTGAGCAAGGAAGCCCACTACTTTATGGGTGGGTTGCTTAAACACATTCATTCGCTTTGTGCACTCACTAACCCAAGCACAAACTCGTTCAAACGTTTGGTGCCCGGCTTTGAAGCACCGGTTACAGTTGGTTATGCAACATCAAACCGTAGTGCAGTTATTCGTATACCCGCTTATGCTAAAACACCTGAAAAGCGTCGTTTTGAGCTTCGTAACCCCGATGCAACATGTAATCCTTACTTCTGCTATGCCGCTATTCTTATGGCAGGTCTTGACGGTATAAAGAACAAGATTGACCCACACGAGAATGGTTGGGGTCCGTATGATATGAACCTTTATCACTTGCCTGAGGAAGAAAAGGCTAAGCTTCAGGGACTTCCAACTTCACTTCCCGAAGCACTCGATGCACTCGAGGCTGACCACGACTATTTAACTGCAGGAGGAGTTTTCCCCGAAGAGTTAATAAAGAACTTTATTAAGGCAAAGCGTGAAGAATGCAGTCAACTTGCTGCTATTCCACACCCCGCTGAGTATGATAAGTATTATAATCTTTAATAATTAGGGGGCCTTTTTGTGTTTGATGTTGGCCTATCTATCGGTGTAGATTTATATAATAATGAAAGCTTTTCAGCTCTTGCAAAGAGCGGTATTAAGAACGTTGAGATTTCTCCAAAATATGAAGAATATCCGCATCTTGATTATAAGGAACTTAAAAGACTTTCCGATACGCACGGTGTAAATATTTGGTCATATCATTTGCCATTCTCAACCGTCAATGAGTTTGATATTGCTTCAATGAATGAAGAATTAAGACAGAAATCGGTTGATTATTGGTGCGAATGTATCAAAAAGGCTGCTGATATCGGTATAGATAAGTTTGTTGCGCATCCAAGCAGTGAGCCAAAGAGCGAGGGTGGGGCAAGAGAAGAAGAGATTAAAAGGTCTATGCAATCTCTATCATATCTCGCCGAGGTTGCCGATAAATGCGGTGCGATTATCGCGGTTGAAGATTTGCCGAGGAGCTGCCTTTGCAATACTTCCGATGAAATTTTAAGAATAATAAGTGCCGATGAGCGACTTCGTATTTGTTTTGATACAAATCATTTGCTCGGAGATACTAATGAAAACTTCCTTGAAAAGTGTGCCGGCAAAATTGCAACAGTTCATATTTCCGATTATGATTTTGTGAATGAAAGGCACTGGCTTTGTGGCGAAGGTAAGATTAATTGGCAAAACGTTTACAAGGGCTTGGTTGATGGCGGATATAAGGGTATTTGGTTGTATGAAATAGGACTCAAGTGCCCGAGAACCATTCTCCGTGACCGTGACCTTACATTTGATGACTTTGTTAGAAATGCGAACGAAATATTTAACAATGAGCCACTAACAGTTATAGGTAGACAAAAAGAAAATCTTGGTATGTGGGAATAAAATAAAATACCCAAACTTTTAAAATAAAGTTTGGGTATTTTTTTCGACTGATTTCCCTTGAAATGAGTCTTTAAAAGTGGTATAATCATGAGAGTTAGTCTATTTTCGGGAGAAAGAAATGCGTAGAAAAGAAAAAAGCCAAAACCGCAAAAAAATTGAAAAGTTTTTTGATAAATACAGTGCCGATATAACATTATTTTTAGTGCAAATAGCGGTGTTCTATCTATTTCCATTGTTTTCAGGTGAGTTCGACAAAGTAATGATAGTGTTTTTAATCATTTTGTGCACCTTTGCAGTTTCACTTATGTCGCCGATGTTTTTACATAAAAATATCAGATTTTTATATCCTATAATAACACCGGTGCTTTTTATACCATCAGTTTTTATTTATTATAATGAATCAGCCCTTGTACAAACATTGTGGTACTTCATTATTTGTGTAATAGGATTTTCTCTTGGCTTAATCTTGCGTAAGTTTTCAGGGAAAAAATCTATGAAAGACCCATACAAACGAAAAGTGAGAGAGCGAGACTATAAGGATTAAATTTAGATAAATCTCGAAACAGTTATTGACATACTTAATATATTTTAAAGAATAAGCACCCACTTTTCGTGGGTGCTTTATTGATATAAAAGACGAACCATACATTTCCCAATTAAAGTCGTTTGTTCGGATCTGAGAAGTCCACTAAATTTTCTTTATAAATACACTACAGTTATTGCAATAATATACGTTTTTGATTTTAGCTACTTCAGACCATTTTAATTTATCTGAAATTCTAATCTTTTTCTTATTAATCAAAGAAACCCATTTTAAAACAAAAGGACTATTAAAAGGAATATATCCTTCTTCCATTTCTTTTTGACAATACGGACATTTCATAGCATATCAGTCCTTGGGTGTATTATAGCATAAAAGCGGCGAAGCCACAATACCTCTTTACTATTCACTATTATTTCTTAATTTCCAAAAATCCCGCACAAAAAATTAGTGAAAAGTGAAGAGTGAAAAGGTAAGAAGTAAAAATCCCGCCCACTTACGTGAACGGGATTTTTGGTGCCGATGACCGGACTTGAACCGGTACGGAGTCGCCCCCGAGGGATTTTAAGTCCCTTGTGTCTGCCTATTCCACCACATCGGCGTACAATATATATTATCGCATATTTGCGAAAATGTCAAGGTTTTTTTATACTTTTTCTATCAATTGTTTACATTGACAAAGTATTGCTTTTTTGATATAATTTTTAGTAATAATGTTTATTAAAGTTGGAGGTCTAAAATGAACTTTTTTGAGGAACTAAAAAATTATGATAGTGAGGTTGCTAATGCTTGTCAGTTAGAGCTTGAGCGTCAGCAGCACAATATCGAACTTATTGCATCAGAAAACATTGTTTCAAAGGCTGTTTTATTAGCCGCAGGCGGTGTTCTTACTAATAAATATGCGGAAGGGTATCCCGGTAAGCGTTACTATGGCGGATGCCAGTGCGTTGATATTGCTGAAGATATTGCACGTGAACGTGCTAAAAAGCTTTTTGGAGCTGAATATGCAAACGTTCAGCCACATAGCGGTGCCAATGCAAACCTTGCCGTTTTCTTTGCCCTATTGCAGCCTGGCGACACTGTAATGGGTATGAATCTTCAACAGGGTGGCCACCTTTCTCACGGTTCACCTGTTAATATCTCTGGTAAGTATTTTAATATAGTTCCTTATGGTGTTAATGATGAAACCGAAACTATCGACTATGATGAAATGCTTAAAATTGCAAAGGAATGCAAGCCAAAACTCATCGTTGTTGGTGCAAGTGCTTATTCGAGAACTATAGACTTTAAGCGTTGCCGCGAAATCGCCGACGAGGTTGGAGCATACTTAATGGTTGATATGGCGCATATTGCAGGTCTTATTGCCGCAGGCGTTCATCCGTCACCTGTTCCTTATGCCGATGTTGTTACAACTACAACCCATAAGACCTTACGCGGTCCAAGAGGCGGTATGATACTTTGCAAAGAAGAGCTTGGCAAACAGATTGATAAGGCAGTTTTCCCAGGCACTCAGGGCGGACCTTTAATGCATATAATCGCTGCAAAAGCAGTTGCTCTCGGAGAGGCTTTAACCGATGAGTTTAAAGCATATCAGGAGCAAATTGTTAAGAATGCCGCAGTTTTAAGTGAGGAACTTATGGCAAGAGGCATTGAACTTGTTTCGGGCGGAACTGATAACCACCTTATGCTCTTAAAACTTGTTAATAAGGGTATCACAGGTAAGGAACTTGAGCATAGACTTGATGAAGTTCATATTACCGCAAATAAGAACACCATTCCTAATGACCCACAAAGTCCTTTTGTAACAAGTGGTCTTCGTATTGGAACACCTGCAGTAACAACAAGAGGCTTTAAAGAGGCCGAAATGAAGTTAATCGCAGGTTGGATTGCTGATATAATTGATGACTTTGATGCTAATAAGGAAAGAGTTTCAAGGGAAGTTGAAGAGCTTTGCAAGAAGTTCCCCATTTACTAAAATAAATATTAAGGAGAAATAAAAAATGGCTTATTTATCCGATATTGAAATTGCACAGCAGTGCGAAATGAAAAACATTAAAGAAATTGCAAAGGTTGCAGGTGTTGAGGATAAATATGTTGAGCAATACGGCAACTATAAGGCAAAGGTTGATACCGCAATTTTAAAGGAATCAGACCGTAAGAACGGAAAACTTATCCTTGTAACCGCTATTACACCGACCCCCGCAGGTGAGGGTAAAACAACCACAACAATCGGACTTGCGGATGGCCTTCGCAGAATAGGTAAGAACGTTGTTGTTGCTCTTCGCGAACCTTCTTTAGGACCGGTTTTCGGTGTTAAGGGCGGTGCCGCAGGTGGCGGATACGCTCAGGTTGTTCCTATGGAGGATATAAACCTTCACTTCACAGGTGACTTCCACGCAATCGGTGCAGCAAACAATCTTCTTGCCGCTATGCTTGATAACCATATTCAGCAGGGTAATGCTCTCGATATTGATGTTAGAAAAATTACCTGGAAGCGTTGCGTTGATATGAATGACCGTCAGTTAAGATTTATAACAGACGGACTTGGCGGAAGAGTAAACGGTGTTCCTCGCGAGGATGGCTTTGATATTACCGTTGCAAGTGAAATAATGGCAGTTCTTTGCCTTGCAAATTCTATAACCGATTTAAAGGAAAGACTTTCAAGAATTATCGTTGGTTACACAAGAGACGATAAGCCCGTAACATGTGGCGAATTAAAGGCGGCAGGTGCTATGACTGCACTATTAAAGGATGCAATCAAGCCAAACCTTGTTCAAACACTTGAAGGCACCCCTGCATTTGTTCATGGTGGACCTTTTGCTAATATAGCTCACGGATGCAACTCGGTAACTGCTACTAAACTTGCTATGAAGCTTGGCGATTATGCAGTAACCGAGGCAGGCTTTGGCGCTGACCTTGGTGCTGAGAAATTCCTTGATATTAAATGTCGTATGGCAGGGCTTACACCTGATGCAGTTGTTATGGTTGCAACTATCCGCGCTCTTAAAATGCACGGTGGTCTTGCTAAAACACAGCTTGGTGAAGAAAATCTTGAAGCACTCAAGAAGGGTATACCTAATCTTCTTCGCCACGTTGCTAATATCAAAGAGGTTTACAAACTTCCTTGTGTTGTTGCAGTTAATCGTTTCCCAACCGATACTGATGCGGAAGTTGATTGCATAATCGAAGAATGCAAAAATCTTGGTGTTAATGTTGTTCTTTCTAATGTTTGGGCAGAAGGTGGAAAGGGAGGAGAAGACCTTGCTCGCGAAGTTGTAAGACTTTGTGATGAAGAAAAGGGCGACTTCACCTTTAGTTATAACGATGATTTAACTATAAATGAAAAAATTGAAGCGGTTGTTAAAAAGGTATATAGAGGTATTGGTGTAAACGTACTTCCTGCCGCTCAAAAGGAAATTGATAGATTAACAGAACTTGGTTATGGCAAATGCCCTATATGTGTTGCAAAAACACAGTATAGTTTTTCGGATGACCCAACAAAGCTCGGCGCACCCGAAGATTTTACAGTAACCGTTAAAAAGGTTAAAATTTCGGCAGGAGCAGGTTTTATAGTTGTCCTTACAGGCGATATAATGACTATGCCGGGGCTTCCTAAAGTTCCCGCCGCAGAGCGAATTGATGTTGATGAAAATGGAAAGATAAGCGGTTTATTCTAAAATAATATAAAGCACCCGATATTTTTTAATTGGGTGCTTCATTATTTATACAAAAAAAGAGCATCGGAATAACCGATGCTCTTAAATTTTTTTAATTATTCAGAAATTTTCTTTTTAGAAACCACTGCAAATCCGAGAGCAGCAATCATAACTACTGAAAGAGCGGTTGAAAGATTATCGCTTGTTTGAGGAGCTTTGTTTGATTCATCCTTATCTGTGCTTGGAGCCTTATCAGTTTCAGGCTTTGCATCTGTTCCAGGTTTGGTATCTGTTTCGGGTTTCTTATCGTCTTCTGTTTCCTTATCATCTTCGGGTTTCTTATCATCTTCGGGGATGATAGGCTTTGTTACAACACCGTTGTAGTTACCGCAGATAACGAGTTCAACAAGAGGAGTTATAACTAATTTGTCATCGGTTAGAGAACCTTCAACAACCTTGTAATCAACGCCTTCAATAGCAATTGTTACACCGTCTGCCTTATAGATAACCCACTCATCAAACTTACCATTTTCAGGTTTAGATTCAATAATGAGGTTATCGGTTCCATCCTGTGTTGAAACAACAGGGTCTGCATTAGCACCGTTAATAATTGTTACATTGAAAACAGGCTTAGCAACAGGACTCTTGCTTGCAAAAGCTGTAACCGAGAAAGAAACTAATAATAAAATCGAAAGAAGTAAAGCAATAAACTTTTTCATAGGTATAATCCTCCAAATAACTTTTATACAAAGATTATATCATTGCTAAAAAAAAAAGTAAATAGTTTTTTCCCATATATTTGAAAAATTTTTTAAATTTGTTATTATTTACTACTCAAAATATATTCAGTTTATACAATTTTTATAGCAATATAACTTGATTTGATTTTTAATACATTGTATAATATAAATAAAGCAATATTTTGGAGGTAAAAAAATGAATTTTACACCAATTGATAATAGTGGTCTTGTAGAAGGTTTTTGTATTATCAAATCTGTAGATGTAAAAACTTCTTCTAAGGGAGATACATATCTCGATATAACTCTTGGAGATAACACTGGAGAGATTAACGGTAAGTTGTGGCGATATTCAAAAGAAATTTACGGTGAATATCAGGCCAATGATTTAGTTAAGGTGCGAGGAAGTATTTCTCAGTATAATGGGGCAGACCAACTTCGTATAGAACGAATTCGTAAAGCAAATGATAATGATGGGGTTCGTATTGAGCAGTTTGTTCAGTCGGCAGAGTATACGGGCGAACAGATGTATAACGAACTGATGTATATCGTTGAAGAGTTCAAGGATGAAGAGCTTAAAAAAATCGTAAAGAAGATTTACGAAGATAACCGAACGGCTCTCCTTTATTGGCCTGCCGCATTTAAACTTCATCATGCGCTTCGCGGCGGACTTCTTATGCATACACTTTCTATTGTAAGACTTGCACAACTTGTTGCACGTGTGTATCCGTTCATTGATGAAGAACTTCTTATTGCAGGGGCTATGCTTCACGATATTTCAAAACTTGAGGAGTTTGAGGTCTCAGAAACGGGTATTGCTTCGGGATATTCTGTTAGGGGAAATCTTATCGGGCATCTTGCAATGGGTGCGATGAAAATAAGAAAATATGCACAAGAACTTGAAATTAGCAATCAAACTGCAATGCTACTTGAACATATGGTGCTTTCTCATCACGGCGAACCCGAATTCGGTGCCGCAGTAAGACCAATGTTTGTTGAGGCAGAAGTTTTATCTGAACTGGACCTTCTTGATTCGCGTATATTTGAAATGCACGAAGCAGTATCTGGTACGGCAGAAAATGATTTTTCAGGCAGACTATGGGCGCTTGATAATCGCAAACTTTATAATCATGGAAGAAAAAAATTAGATGTAAAAATTGATTTGTTTTTACGATAATAAGAAATAAAAGGAGAATAAAATATGAAAATTACAAAAGATATGGTAATAGGCGATGTTCTTGATATGGATAATAGCGCAGCAGAGTATTTCTTTGCAATAGGTATGCATTGTCTTGGATGCCCTGCATCAAGGGGAGAAACTATTGAACAGGCATGTGCAGTTCACGGTACCGATTGCGATGAACTTCTTGCTAAACTCAATAAGCATTTTGAAAATAAATAATGCAAAATATAAGTGAACGTTTAAAACTCATAGCCTCTTTTGTTAAAAAAGAGGCTTGTGTTTGTGATGTTGGGACTGACCACGCATACCTACCTCTTTATCTTTCGAAAACAGGAAAAGCACAGCGTGTTATCGCAACCGATATAAAAGAGAAACCTCTTGAAAATGCAAAGAATAACGTTTTGCAAAGCGGTGAAAAAAACATTGAATTGCGTCTTTGTGACGGACTTTTTAGTGTGAAACAAGGTGAAGCGGATACGGTTATTATTGCGGGTATGGGAGGAGAAGTCATATCAGGGATAATTGACCGATGTGAATGGATTAAAGATGAAAAAATACATCTTATTTTACAACCGATGACATCGCCCGAAATACTTAGAGAGTATCTATATTTAAATGGCTTTGAAATAATAGAAGAAAAAACGCTTGTTGAAAACGGAAAAATTTATTCCGTCATTTCTGCCTTTTTTATTGGAGTAAAAACTGAGCGTGAACCCTCATTTTATTACATAGGTAAGGTAGATATTAAGGATATTTACGGAAAACAGTATATAGAAAAACAATATAAACGTTGTAAACAGTGCGCCGATGCTCTAAAAAATATTGAAACAGAGCAAGAGCAATATATTTACTATAAAAGAATTGTTGAAACCCTGGAGGAAATGCTTAGTGGCACTTGATGGAGGTTTTCTTTACCAATTGTGTGAGGAATTAAAGTCAGCAACAGAATGCCATATAGATAAAATTCACCAACCTTCACGTGATGAGTTGGTGTTTTTGTTGCGCAAAAAAGGGTTTGCAAAGCGCCTTTTTATTTCGATAAGAAGTGGTTCGGCAAGAATTCATTTCACAGAAGAAAAATACGAAAACCCCGAAACTCCACCGATGTTTTGTATGCTTATGCGAAAACACCTTTCTTCAGCTAAACTCATAGATATTATTCAAAATGGGCTTGAACGTGTTATTGAACTCATTTTTTCTGCTACGAATGAAATGGGCGATAAGGCACAGTTGCGCCTTATTTGTGAACTTATAGGAAACAGCGCTAATCTTGTGCTTGTGAATGAAGAGGGTAGGATTATTGACAGTATGCGCAGAAGTGATATCGAAACATCTGCACGCTTTGTTCAGCCGGGTGCAAAATATGAATATCCTCAAGGACTTGGTAAACTTAATCCGCTCAACGAAAATGTCGATATATTAGAAAATGCTATTAAAAAAAGAGGAGAAATCCCTCTTAATAAAGCAATTTTAGATGTTATTGAGGGTGTTTCGCCCTTAGTTGCAAGAGAAATTGAATATAAATTTGTGAATAGCCTAGATATAAAAGTTGCTCTAAGATGGTTTAAAGATGCGCTTATGGTAAACGCAAAGCCTGTCATATTAGAAGCATTAAACGGTGAAAAAACTGATTTTTCCTATATGCCGATTGAACAGTATAGTGGTGTAAGGAAATGTGTGGAAAAAGAAAGTTTTTCAAAACTGCTTGATGATTTTTATAAGGAAAAACAGGTGTGTGCGCTCATAAACCAAGCGGCAAACGATATTATAAAAACTGTTAATAATGCGCGTTCAAGGGTAGAAAAGAAGCGAAATCTTCGTATTTTAGAGCTTGAAAAGTGTAAGGACCGCGAAAAATATAGAATTTACGGTGAACTTTTAAAGGCAAACCTATATATGATAGAAAACGGAAGCAGTTTTGCAGATGTTCAGAACTATTACGATGAAAATCTTAGCCTTATCAGAATTCCGCTTAATTCTGCAATATCGCCAAGCGCTAATGCAGCAAAATATTTCAAGGAATATAAAAAATCTTACACCGCAGAACAAACACTTTCAAAACTTATTGAAGCCGATGAAGAGGAACTTAATTATCTTGATTCGGTAGCAGATAATATTTCCCGCTCCACAACCGTTTCTGAAATTAGGGAAATTAGGGAAGAATTAACGCTTTCGGGATATGTGCGAGCACAAAAAGGTGTTGGTAAGCGTGTTAAATTCCAAGCGGAATATAATGAGTACACTTCGGTAGAAGGATATAAAATAATTGTTGGAAAAAACAATCTACAAAACGACTATATAACCTGTAAACTTGCATCAAAGAATGATTTGTGGTTTCATGTCAAGAATATGGCAGGAAGCCATGTGGTAGTTTTCTGCGGCGGTGGAGAAGTGAGCGATGAAACTATAGAGTTTGCAGCAACCCTTGCGGCAAAGAATTCCAAAGCGGCATCTTCCTCTAATGTAGCAGTTGATTATACACCCATAAAATATGTAAAAAAACCAAACGGTGCAAAACCCGGTATGGTTATTTACACCACAAATAAAACTGTTTTTGTAACACCGGAGGTGGCAAAATGAGTATAGGCGTTTCAACCGCTTGTTTTTATCCGCTTGAAACCGAACTTGCGCTTGAAGAAGTAGGGAAAATGGGTATTGATACAACCGAAATTTTCTTTAATGCAGACTGTGAACTCAAAGAAAGTTTTATTGATATACTTGAAGATATAAAAGAAGAGTATAAAATTAATATTGTGTCTGTTCATCCAACAATGTCACTTGCGGAGTCTTTTGTCTTTTTTTCTAATTATGAGAGAAGGTTTAGAGAAGGCCTTAACACTTACGCGCGTTATTCTGAAATTGCTGCGAGGCTCGGTGCGAAGTACATTATAATGCACGGCGGAAAACCTAACGGAATCTTAAGTGATGAGGAGTACTGTGAACGTTATTTTGAGATAAACCGAGAAACGCAAAAAAACGGTGTTACTGTTTTACAGGAAAATGTAGTTAGGTTTCGTGCGTGTAATAAAGAATTTATGCAGAGTATGGTTGACATTTTAGGAAATGATGCACATTTTTGTCTTGATATAAAACAGTCAATAAGATGTGGTTATAGTCCTTTAGAGTTGATAGAAGAGTTTTCGGATAATATAAGACATTATCATATAAGCGACCATACTGTAGCATCGGATTGTATGCTTCCCGGAAACGGAGGTTTTGATTTTAAAAACTTTTTCGATTACACAAAATCTAAAGGATATAAGGGAAGTTATATAACTGAAGTGTATAAATATGCGTATAAAGAATATGAGGAAATCGCGAAGTCGTATAATTTTTTGAAAAATATATGAATTTCTTCTTGACAAAACAAAAAGTGTAGTATATAATTGGTATGTTGCAATTCCGTAGACAGTAGGTGGCTCTATAGCCGTAAGTTTATCGCCTACCGAGGTGTGCGCTAAAAACTGATTTGTGTTTTTATGCCCATCTGTGTTTACGGATGGGTTTAATTTTTTATTCGGAGGTGAAATTAATGCCGAATGCTGTAGTGTTACAGGAAAAACAAAAACAGGTTGAGCTTCTCAAAGAAAAGATTTCAACAGCTGTTACAGGTGTTATCGTAGATTACAAGGGTATCAATGTTGCTGATGATACTGCACTCCGTAAAGAGTTGCGTGAAGCAGGTGTTGATTATTTCGTTGTAAAGAACACCATTTTAGGTCGTGCTATTGAAGGTACTGATTTAGCAGAACTTCAGTCAGTTCTCGAGGGAACAACTTCTATTGCACTTTCAAATGAAGATTATACTGCTGCTGCAAGAATTCTCAACAAGTGTGCTGAATCACACGAGAATTTCAATATCAAGGGCGGTTTCCTTGATGGTAAGGTAGTAGATATCGAAACCATTAAAGCACTCGCAAACCTTCCCACCAAGGAAGTTCTTCTTGCAACAGTGCTCAGTGCTTTCCAGGCACCTATCGCTGCTTTCGCTCGTGCCGTACAGGCAATCGTTGATAAGGGCGAAGAGGCTGCAGAATAATTAAATCTGCAAAAAACTACATTAAATAAAAATAAAAAAACAATTTTGGAGGAAAATAAAATGGCATCAGAGAAAATTACAGCTATGATTGAAGAGTTAAAAACTCTTACAGTACTTGAGCTTTCAGAGCTCGTTAAAGCAGTTGAAGAAGAATTCGGCGTATCCGCTGCAGCAGCAGTTGCAGTAGCAGCTCCCGCAGCAGGCGGGGCAGCAGCAGCTGAAGAGAAGACAGAGTTTGACGTTGTTCTTGCTAACGCAGGCGCAGAGAAGATTAAGGTTATCAAGGCAGTTCGTGAAATCACAGGCCTTGGCCTTGCTGAAGCAAAGGCTCTTGTTGATGGCGCTCCTAAGACTCTTAAGGAAGCTGCAAGCAAGGAAGAAGCTGAAGAAATCAAAGCTAAGCTCACAGAGGTTGGCGCAACTGTTGAACTTAAGTAATTTAAGTAGACAAGATAAAACAGAGTTTCTTTTTAGAAACTCTGTTTTTTTGTGTTGAAAAACAGTATTGATTTTGGTATAATTACTGTGTTAATGTAAAAGGAGGGTGAAAGTATGCTATTATCTTTAATTGTTCCTTGCTTTAATGAACAAGAGGTTCTTCCGCAGTTCTATGAAGAAACTGTAAAGGTGTTAAGGCAAATTGGTTGTGATTATGAACTTATTTTTGTTAATGATGGTTCTAAGGATAATACACTTAACATAATAAAAGAACTTTGCAAGGTGGATAATAATGCGTATTATCTTTCTCTTTCAAGAAATTTCGGAAAAGAAGCCGCAATGTATGCCGGTTTTTGCTCTTGCAAGGGGGACTATGTTGCAGTTATTGATGCAGATTTGCAGGACCCACCGTCTTTACTTCCTGAAATGCTTAAAATTCTCGCAAACGGAGAGTATCAAAGCGTAGCAACAAGGAGAATTAACCGTGAAGGCGAACCGCCAATCAGAAGTTGGTTTGCAAGGAAGTTTTATAAACTTATAAATAAAATTTCAGATGCAGATATTGTTGATGGTGCAAGAGATTTCCGCTTAATGAATAGAGAAATGGTTGATGCAGTTGTTGCTATGAGCGAAAACAACCGTTTTTCAAAGGGTATTTTCGGTTGGATAGGGTTTAAAACTTTTTGGTTACCTTATGAAAATACACCTCGTGCAGCAGGTAATACAAAATGGAGTTTTTGGAAACTTTTTAAATATGCCATTAGTGGAATAGTTAACTTTTCTGAATCGCCGCTTAATGCGGCATCATGGCTTGGAATGATATCAACGCTTGTTTCGTTTGTAATGTTGTTATTCATATTCTTTAGAAGATTAATGTTCGGAGACCCTGTGGCCGGTTGGGCATCCCTAATTTGTGTTATACTTTTTATGGGTGGTTTGCAACTGTTTTGTATCGGAATTGTAGGTCAGTATATTGCTAAAATATACACAGAAACTAAGAACAGACCGCATTATATATTATCTGAAACAAATATTGAAAACATAAAGAAAATAAGATAAAAGAAGGTAAGTATTACTTACCTTCTTTTTTTGCTTCTCTTTTATATAATGCAGTGTTTTCGAATGTTATTTTTGCTAACCAGTCGTTTATGCAGTTTCCATCTATTCTCCAGGTCCAGTTATCTCCTAATGTGGCGGGTGTATTTATTCTGCCCTCACTACCAAGAGAAACAAGGTCTGCCATTGTAAGAATGCAAGTATCTGCAACACTCATAAGAGCAAATTTTATCATAGCCCAATTAAAATCCGAGTCTTCTTTTACATTCATATACTTTTTAGCAAATTCAATTTCCTCTTGATTACCCGTAGAAAGCCAACCTGTATTAGTATCGTTATCATGGGTACCTGTGTATATAACACAGTTTTTATCGATAATGTTGTGGGGTAGGTAATTGCTTTCGCCATCAACGCTAAATGCAAACTGCAGCACCTTCATACCGGGGAAACCTGTTTTTTTAAGAAGTGAATGAACTTCAGGGGTTATATATCCTAAGTCTTCTGCAATAATGGGGAGTTTTTTGCCAAATTCATTTTGAAGTGCGAGGAAAAATGAAAAATCAGGACCTTTTTCCCATTCACCGTTTGTAGCATCTTTATCGCCAAAAGGAATTGCAAAGTAGGATTCAAATCCACGAAAGTGGTCAATACGAACTATATCGTAAGAGTTTAAAACGTGAGAAAAACGTTTTTTCCACCAAGAAAAATTATTTTTCTTCATTTCATCCCAGTTGTAAATAGGATTACCCCAAAGTTGGCCATCTTCCGAAAAAGCATCGGGCGGACACCCTGCAATTTTTACAGGATTAAAGTCAGAATCAAGTTGGAACTCTGTTGGTGTACTCCAAACATCTGCACTGTCAAAAGCAACATAAATAGGCATATCGCCAATTATTTGAATTCCTTTTTGATTTGCATATTCTTTAAGTGAAAACCACTGTGTAAAAAACTTATATTGAATGAATTTATAAAAGTTAATCTCGTTTATGTAGTTGTTTATATTTTTTAAAGCGAGATTGTAGTCTTTTTCTTCTTTTGACCATTCATTCCAACATAAATCGTTGTTTTTCTTTTTAATTGACATAAAAAGGCAGTAGGGTATAAGCCAATCTTTATTATCAGAACAAAACTTTTCATAATTGTTATCGGGGGTAAAACGCTTAAAAGCCTTGTGTAATAATGTTAGCCTGTTTTCATAAAGTTTTGCATAATCAATCTTTAATGGGTTTTTTCCAAAATCTGTATCTTGGGCTTCGCAAGTCTTTAAAAGTCCCTCATTAATCAGTTCTTCTATATCGATAAAATAGGGGTTACCGGCATAAGAGGAAAAGGATTGGTAGGGTGAGTCGCCATAGTTTGTGGGGTTGAGCGGAAGTATTTGCCAATAACTTTGACCGCTAAGCTTTAAAAAATCAACAAAACGGTAAGCCTCTTTTCCGAAAGTACCTATACCGTAGTTTGAGGGAAGTGAAAAAATGGGCATTAAAACGCCGCATTTACGCATAAAAGATTCCTCATCTCTATATTATTTAAGTTGAATTATTGCGGCTAAGTTTCCACGTTCACCCTTTGTTGCACGGTGAGAGTGGAGTTCATCCGCATTGCAGTTTGTACAAATATCAGAAATATCAATATTTTGAGGGTTAATACCCGCATTTACTAATATTTCAAAGTTCGCAAGAGCATTATCAAGCATATATCTGCCGTTTGCCTTTTTTACAAATACCTTGTCTAAATTGAGATTTGGTATTTTTTTATATTCGTTAAAAACAGGGTCATCTACTTCGTAACAACAGTTGTTAATACAAGGTCCTATACCAATAATAATATTTTCCGGTAAACAACCAAAATGAGAATGCATTTTTTCAACGGTTACCCTCCCTATTTCTAAAGCGGTGCCGCGCCAACCTGCATGGGAGGATGCAATGACTTTTTCTACAGGGTCAAAGAACAAAAGGGGAGTACAATCGGCATACTGTGTTACAAGAGCAACTTGGGGGCAGTTAGTTATAAGTCCGTCAATATCACAAAATTCATCCTTAAAGATGCCTGTACCTCGGTGGCTTTCATCAACAACCAAAACATTGTTGGTGTGGGTTTGTTTACTTAAAACAAGATTGTTTATATTGATGCCGATTTCATTGCAAATTATTTTATAGTTCTCAAGCACATTCTCTCTTTTATCTCCATTATTGAAAGAAAGATTCATTGATTTGTATCTTCCTTCACTTACTCCACCAAGGCGTGTTGAAAAAAGATGGCATATCTCGCTATGTGCCTGAAGTTTAGGAAATGTTATATATTTTATATTGCCATTCTTTATAATGTTTAAGGTTTTAGATTGCAAATTAATTCTCCTGTGTTAAGTTGATTATATAGTTGTACGGAATTTTCAATAAATAGTTCTTTTATATGGGCGCCAAACTTTTCTTCAATTTCTTTTAGCGCTTTATCCATTAATGGTGGACGTTTATTGATAGAATGTGTATCTGTAGCGAGAAAAGAAATATAATTGCCGTTTATAAGTTTTGGAATAACTTTTTTATAATGTGGGTCCAAAATAGCAGCACAGTTTATTTGTGCTAAAACCGTGCCTTCAGAAATAAGTTTCAGCAAATTCTTAAAACCTCGCAGGTGTGCATAACGTTCGATATGAGCAATGATTGGTGTTATTCCAAGATTATCTGAAATATCTCTTATATCGGATAATATGCTTTCATTCAGTGTGCAAAAAGGTAATTCTAAGAGTATATTATTAGAGTTACCAAGAGATAAGTTTTTTATTGAGTGAATTTTGCCAATTCCTCTGAAATAAAATACTTCACTGCCTAAGAATATGTTTGGCAAATCTTTATTTTTGCACGTTTCTTTTACAAGATTATATGCAGTGTTAACCTTTGAAATGTACTCCTCAAGATTTTCTTGCGTAGCAACAAAATGGGGTGTGGCAATAACATCGGTAATACCTTGATTTTTCATTGCAGAAAGAATTTCAATAGTCTCTTCAATATCGATAGGTCCATCATCAACCGATGGGAGAATATGTGAGTGAATATCAAGTGTTTTCATATTTGGTTACCTTTAATAATTGTTATTACAAAAAAGCCGCAACAATACAAAAGCATTGTTGCGGCAAGATTTTGTTAGATTATATTAATCGTATTTTTTATATTCATAATTAGGGCTTACCTTTTTGCCGTAATTATAACTCTTGTATTTACCCGCCTTGCCGTATCTGCCATATCTACCGTATCTATATCTGTATCTGTATTTATACTTGTATTTGAAGTAACGGCTTTCATCAGGATTGGTTCCGTTCATAATTGCGCCCATAACGTTGATGTTTGCCATCTTGGCGGAAGCAAGAGCCTCTTCAAACTCATCGTGAGGAGTGTATCCATTACGAACGAGTAATATAAGACCATCGGTTTTAGGAGCTAGAACCAAGGTATCCGAAACTATATTTATAGGTGGAGTATCTATAAATACATAATCGTATTTTTCCTTAACTGCTTCAACAAAACTCTCGAAAGCAGCCGAACTTAATAATTCGGATGGATTCGGAGGGATAGGGCCAGCAGTTATAATATCAAGATAATCTGTATATTTGAAGGTTGTTTCTTCGAGAGAAGCAAAACCTGCAAGTAGATTTGAAAGACCGTTCTCGTTAGAAAGCTTGAGCTTTTTATGGATTGAGGAACGGCGCATATCAGCATCAACAAGCAAAACTTTTTTGTTGAGTTGAGCAAATGAAACTGCAAGGTTTATAGAAGTAGTTGACTTACCTTCACCTGCATCCGCACTCGAAAGAGAAATAACCTTTCCGTTGTTTTGTGCAATAAGGAAAAGGATATTTGTTCTGATAGTTTTATAAGCCTCTACAACTGCAAAGGGAACGCGCTTAGCAATGTTTTGAGGGTTGTTTGAGGATATAATAACATTTTTACTGGCAGGAGTATGAATTTTATTTGCTGACATTTTCATTTCCTCCTTTATCAGTATTTGATTTATAGGTGTAATTTGCTATACCGTAGTTTTCAAAATCGGGAATAGCGCCGAGCAACGGAATATCAAAATTATTTTTGAAATATTCCTCGCCTTTAATAGTGTTATCAAGCATATCGATAACGAAAGCAATACCAAATGTTAAAAGAGCACCAATAAGCGCACCGATAATTGCATAGAAAGCAGATTGTGGATAAACCTGTGTGGCTTTATCTGCACCTGTTGCTACATTCGAGCGTGAATCGGGAAGATATTTTGAAATATATTCAGGAGCAAGGGAAAGAAATGTATTGGTAAGTTCAATTGCCTCTTCGCGTGTTGAAGCAGTAAAGAAAACATCTATGAAGAGTGTGCTATCGTTTCTGCGTTGGATAGTGCAAGAATTTGAAAGCTGAGTATATGAAAGTTTATTACCCGTGTTGTTTGATAACAATTTAAAAAGGTCAGGTGTGCTTAAAATATCAGTAACTGTATCAGAAAGTGCTAAAGAAGCGGTGATATCAGTACTGCTGATTTTTGAACCTGTATAATCGTTCTGTGCAGTGATTGCACCGTTTGTTACCATAAGAGAGCCTTTTGCACGGAAACGCGGAGATACCGCGAATTCAAAGAAACAAAAGACTGCCGAACCTAACACGATGGCAACGAGAATAATTATCCACAATCTTTTTAATATAAGTTTAAAAATTTGGGACAGTGAAATTTCGTTCATTATAATCCTCTTTTCATTACGAATTGCAAACATATCCATTATAAACTAAAAGAAGAAAAATTTCAAGTGTAAAAATGTGAAATTTGGGTATTTTGTTTATTACTTAAGTTATTATATACAAAATTATTTAATAAGTGCAGAAACAACACAAGTCAGATTTTCCGTATTTTCTGTAATATACTTGTGGCAAGTGAAGAGAATAACCTGATGTTCACTTGCAAAAGAATTTAAAAATTCGAGCGCTTTTAGCGTTCTTGTGTCATCATATTGAATGAATGGGTCATCAAGAAGAATGGGCAATGAAACCCCTAATTCCATTAAAGAAGCGAGAGCAAGTCTTAAGCTAAGATATGCCTGGTCGGCAGTTCCCGCACTTAAATAATCAATTTCTTTTTGTCCGAAAACATCCTTTTTTTCAACGTTAATATCAAAAGAATTTGAAATGCTCATATCAGTGTATTCGCCAAGAGTTAATTGGCTTAAGATTTCGGCACTCTTTTTCTCTAATACATTGCCATAATTTTTTCTAAGCTCAACAAAGCTATCCTTTAGGATTTCGATAGCTAAATCACATTGATTGCAATAGTTTTGTTGTAAAGCAATTTTTTCTTTCAGTTCGCTTATTTGACCGTATAAAGTATCAGGATTAAGTGTGCTTCGTTCAAGAAGCTTAATTTCAGTTATAAGCGATGAATGAGAGCTTTTTTTATCTGCAATAAGGGTTGAAATTTTTTCAAAATTATCGTTAAGCTCTGAAATATCGGTATTTAACGGCTCGTTGGCTTGTTCTGATTTCGCAAGAATTTCATTTGCTTGCTCGTATGAAATGTTACCCAAATCGCGGCTTAAATAGTTGAGCTGTTGCTTGATTTCTTTTTGTTTTTTGGTAAATTCCGTAAGGGCGGGCAATTGCGCTAAAATCTCATTAATGTTTTGTGCATTTCTCAATTTCGAAAAAAAGGCGAAAAGATTATTTTCTTCCGTGCTCTTCATTGCAAGAATATGGTTGATTTCTTCTTGACATTTAAAAAGCGCTTCTTTTTGTTTTTCGATAACTGCGATGTTTCCCGTAAGAACATTATTAATCGCATTTAACTTTTCGGTTAATATCTGTAGTTCTAAAGCTAGCTTTTCTTTTTTTGCATTACCGTTGGAAATCTGCTCCGCAAGTTCAGAGATTTGGGCATTTAAATTGCTCGAATGTTTTGTATCGTTAGGTTTTAGAATGAAACTTAAAATTATCAAAGCCAAAGATACACACACTAGCGGAACAGCAACCTTGAAAAGATTAATTATGATGAAGAGAACAGCAGAAGAAATAAACAATCCTCCTGCTATAAGAAGTAAAGGATTAAAGGGCTTTTTCTTATCCATTAAAGTGGCGCTCTCTTGTTCTTTTACCTTTAACTCTTCCTGCATACGAAGAACGCAAGTTTCATTTTCTTTAATTTCAGATTTTTTGTTTTCAATATCAACCGATAATTTTTGAGCATTTTCCTCAGTCATATCTTCGGTTGGGTTATTTAACAGGTCAATATTGTCTTGAAGAAGTTTTTCTTCGTTTCGTTTTTGTGATAATTTTTGGTTTATATTTTCAATTTTTCCAATAGAAAATGAAAGTGTGTTAACAAATATTTCATCAACAAATTTTCCATCCGAAAGGATGAAGCCCTGCTTTAGTTCATCAAGGTTTTGTTTAAGCTTTAAAAATTCCTTAATTTTTTCTGCATTTTTGATGTTTTCAAACTCATCAATCTTTTTTTTAACCTGCTCAAAATCGCTATTGAGGCTTGAAATATCCTTAGAAATATTATAAGACGAATTTTTAAGAGCAGCGATTTTTTTTTGTTTCTCGTATGCATCTCTATATTGCTCTTCAAGGTCTTTAAGCAAAAGTGTATTTTTATCCATTATTCCCGCAGTGCCTTTTTTAGAGGTAAGGGCAAATTTTGCCTTTTCAAGTCGCGATAACACCTTAGTGAATGAAACGTCTTCATCACCGCCGGTTGAAAGATTTGAGAGCTTGGCATTAATTTCACCCTCTGCCTCACTGTCGCCCCTTTCACCTGTTAGTGCGCCTATAAAAATACTGCGCTCAAAAGCGCCTTCTGAAAGACCAAAAAGTTCTTTTCCAACATCAGGTGCGGCAACCGTTTTTGTGCCCAAATCCAAATCAAAAAGGAACACTTTGTCTGTAGAATTTGAACCCTTAAATTCTCGTTCGATTCGGTAGTTTCTGCCCTTGTGTTCAAAGGTTATACTGCCTGCCGGAGCCTTACCACTCCAAGGAATATATTTTGAACGAGAAGTTTTTATTTTAGAGCCGCCTTTGCCTCCATAAAACATCATTTTAATGAATGCCATAACGGTACTTTTACCGTTTTCATTTTCTCCGTAAATAACATTAAAACCATCAGAAAAATCAAGAGAGAAGTTTTCGAGCGCTCCAAAAGCATCAATTTTTATGTTCTTAATTTTCATCCCAATTCACCTCTGAGCTAAATGCTTTTATACCCATTTCGAGCGCGCCTTTTAATAGGTCTTTTTCACAGTCTTGGGCCGCATCAATTTTTTCAAGCATTTTTCTAACGAAAATACCCTTTAAGGTCGGCTCGTTAGCAAGAGTTCGGCGGTCGATATAAACTTGTGTAAAATCTTTTATTTTAGCATAAAAAACCCTTTCACAAAGTCTCTCGCAAACTTCTGATTTTGGTAAAGAAAAATCTTCTTCAACCTCTCCAAAAACTTCGATTTTATAAAGGTTTTCGGCGTAGTTTTCACCGTGTTTTTGTGATAAAAATAGGAGTATACTTGATGAGATTTCTTCTGCAGTACGTTCTTCGTTGAGTGTGAATTTTTCCACAATATGTTTGCGCTTTCCTGTTTCGATAAATTCGAGATTACAAACACCTTTTCCAATTTCACCTAAGAAAATTCCTTTAGCGTCCGTTTCATCAAAACCTTGTCCTTCGGGACAACCGCAATATGCAAAATATGTGTCTCCCATTTTGCCGATTTCACTGCGTTTGTGAATGTGACCGAGTGCTACATAGTCCATACCGCAGGTTTTAACAAATGTAGGGGTAATTGCATTGTAATTAGAATGAACATCACTCTTTAATTCTCCGTGAATTACCATAAGGTTTATGTAATCGTCATGCGGGGGAGTGATGGAAAATGTTTCAGTGCTCTCAAGGTAACAGTTTTCGAAAGATTTTCCGTATACACGAAGTTTTAAGTCTTCGAACGTTATTAAATCATCCCTTGTTTTTAAAATATATAAATTTTCAGGCAATTTTTGTTTTAAAAAAAGAGAGTTGCTATCAAGCGGGTCATGGTTTCCTGCCGAGAAAACAACCTTGATTTCGGGTGCCGAAGCAATTTTTTCAAAAACGCTTTCAACAAGGGTAGTTTCGATATTGTTTGAATCAAAAAGGTCACCGGCAAGTGCTATTATTTGCACTCCGTTTTCCTTTGCGATATCAATAATGCGCTCAAAGGTTATGAGCGTTTCTATTCTTCGTTTTTGAGCAAGAGAGCCAAGTGAAGTGTCTGCTGCGCCGATATGAATATCCGCACAGTGTATAATTTTTACAGTGTTCATAAAAACCCCCGCAATTTCTTATTATTTAATATTTTAACATTTTATCAACAATACTTCAAGGGGTATATGTAAACTAAATAATGGTTGATTTTAACAGTATGTTGCGATATAATGTATATTGTATAATTATGCGGAGGTGTGAAATGGATATATCGGTTGGAGAAAAAATCGTTATGAAGAAAAAACATCCTTGCGGATGTGATACATTCAGTGTCCTTCGTATTGGTATGGATTTTCGCATCCGCTGTGATGGGTGCGGCAGAGAGGTTATGCTACCACGCATAAAGGTAGAAAAAGGCATTAAAAAGGTAATTGGAGAGAAAAACGATGTTTGATAAGCTAAAGGCGGTAGAAAGCCGTTATGAACAAATAGGTGTTGAACTTACACGCCCGGAAGTAGTTTCTAATAACGAACAGTTTAGAAAACTTATGAAGGAGCATAGTGAACTTACACCTATAGTTGAAAAATTCCGTGAATATACCAAAGCGAAAGAAAGTGAGCAAGAAGCTCTTGCTTTGCTTGATGAGGGTGGTTTAGATAAAGATTTTAAGGAACTTGTAGAAGAGGAGTTACGTCAGGCAAAAAGCGATATTGAAGTTTTTGCCGATGAACTCAAAATACTTCTGTTGCCAAAGGACCCCAATGATGAAAAGAACGTAATTGTTGAAATTCGTGGTGGCGCAGGTGGTGAGGAAGCGGCTCTTTTTGCGGGTTCGCTTTTCAGAATGTACAGTATGTATGCTGAATCCAAGCGTTTTAAGGTTGAGGTTATGAATGCTAACGAAACCGAACTTGGCGGCTTTAAGGAAATCAGTTTTATGATAGAAGGTAGCGGCGCTTATTCCAAGTTTAAGTATGAGAGCGGTGTTCACCGTGTTCAGCGTGTTCCAGATACCGAAACACAAGGAAGAATTCACACTTCTACAGTTACTGTTGCGGTGCTTCCAGAAGCAGATGAAGTTGAGCTTGAAATCAATCCTGCTGACCTTAAAATTGATACTTTCCGTTCTTCAGGTGCGGGTGGTCAGCACATAAATAAAACATCATCAGCAATTCGTGTTACTCATATCCCAACGGGTACGGTTGTTGAGTGTCAGGATGAGAGAAGCCAGTTCAAGAATAAGGATAAGGCACTTAAAATTCTTCGTTCACGTCTTTATGACGTGGCGCAACGTGAGCACGATGAGGCTATTGCATCTGACCGTAAATCACAGGTTGGAACGGGTGACAGAAGCGAGAGAATAAGAACCTACAATTATCCGCAAGGCAGAATAACCGACCATAGAATAGGTCTTACCATTTATAAGTTAGAGCAAACCTTGAACGGTGACCTTGACGAAGTGGTGGATGCACTTATAACCTATTATAGAACCGAAGCACTTAAATCGCAGGAAGACGGAAACTAATTTATGGAAACGAAAAAACTTGAAGTTTCAAGCAAAGAGTATGATAAAAGCATAAGTGTGGCAGCGAAGATTTTAAAAAGTGGCGGAACTGTTGCTATACCAACTGAAACTGTTTACGGACTTGCCGCATCGGCCTTTTGCGATGATGCTATTTCGAAAATATTTATAGCAAAGGGAAGACCTCAGGATAACCCCTTAATAGTCCATATTGCAGATATAAAACAGTTAAGCGAGGTTGCATCTAATATACCGGATATGGCTTATAAGTTGGCAGAAAGGTTTTGGCCAGGACCCTTTACAATGGTGCTCAAAAAGGGTGAAAAAATTTCAAAAAGTATTTGTGGCGGACTTGATACTGTTGCAATTCGTATGCCTAATAACGATATTGCAAGAGATGTTATAAGAAAAAGTGTTCCGTTAGCGGCGCCCTCGGCTAATATTTCGGGTAAGCCAAGTCCAACAACCGCAAATCATGTTATCGATGATTTAAACGGTAAAATAGATGCGGTTATTATGTCGGGCGAGTGTTCGGTTGGCGTTGAATCAACCGTTATAACGCTTTGCACTAATCCACCAAAGCTTCTTCGCCCAGGTGCTGTAACAGCCGAGCAAATAAGAGAAATATTACCTGATTTAATCATAGATAACGCCGTGTTAAAGCAACTGGGTGCCGAAGAAAAAGCGGCATCTCCAGGTATGAAATATAAACATTATTCACCTGAAACGGACGTTATTCTTGTTGAGGGAAGTAGTGAAAAATTTGCTGATTTCATAAATGAAAAGCGCGACTGCTGCGCCGTATGTTTTAGTGAGGAAGCCCATTTAATTAAGGTTAAAAAACAGGTGTACGGTAGTGGAGAAAACGAAAAAACACTTGCAAAAAATGTGTTCTCTGTTTTGCGAAAAGTCGATAGTTTAGGCGTAAAAGCAGTATACATTCATGCGCCGCAAAAAAACGGAGTGGGTCTTGCAGTTTATAACCGCCTCATTCGTGCGGCGGCATTTAGGGTGATTGAGTTATGAGAATAATAGCCGGTCTTACAGGCCCTACGGGTTCCGGAAAAACAAGTTTAAGCGAACTCGCACACGAAATGGGTGTAGAGGTTATTAACTGTGACCTTTATGCAAGAAAAGCAACAGAAAAGGCAAGTGAGGGACTTTGTGCTCTTGTAAATGTTTTTGGAAAAGAGATATTGCTTGAAGACGGTTCACTTTGCCGTAAAACCCTTGCAAAAAAGGCATTTTCTACCAAAGAAAACACCGAACTCCTTAACAAAACTCTACTACCTTTTATAAGTGATTTAATATTATCCGACATAAAAAAAGATAAGGTTTTACTTGATGCACCAACGCTTTTTGAGAGTGGAATGAATGAAATTTGCTATAAAACCATTGCGGTTTTAAGTGATAGGGATATTCGTATAAAAAGAATAACCGAAAGGGATAGAATCTCTCGCGATGATGCACTTCTTAGGATAAACGCGGGTAAGAATGATGAATTTTTTATAAATAATGCAGACTTTGTGATTTATAATAATGAGAAGAAAGAATAATTTTTGAGTGAGGGTAAAGCCTTGCTTAATGAGATATTTGGAGGGAATATCAATGAGTGATATTAAAAACTTAAAGGAACAGCTTTTCTACAATAAAAAGAACGGTAGAAAAATTGTAGATGATAGTGTTCTTGCAGAAGCACAGGAATATTGTGAAGGCTACAAAGCATATCTTGATGCTTCAAAAACCGAGCGTGAGGCGGCTAAAAATGCTCTTAATATGGCAAAGGCAAAGGGCTTTAAAGAGTTTAAAATAGGCGAAAAATATAATGCAGGCGATAAACTTTTCGTTAATAATAGGGGAAAGACTGTTGCGTTTATTGTAATCGGTGAAGAAAAGGTGGAAAACGGCGTAAATATTACTGCGGCTCATATTGATTCGCCACGTCTTGATTTAAAACAAAATCCGCTATATGAAGAAATTGAACTTGCTCTATTTAAAACGCATTATTACGGCGGTATAAGAAAATATCAGTGGACCGCAGTTCCACTTGCACTTCATGGCGTTTTCGCATTAAAGGATGGAAGTGTAGTTGAGGTTTCATTGGGCGAAAAAGATGATGAACCCAAATTCGTTGTTAATGACCTTTTGCCCCATCTTGCTGCAGAACAGAACAAACGTACATTAGCCGAGGGTATAAAGGGCGAAGAACTAAATGTTCTTGTTGGAAGCCATCCTTTTAAGGATGACGAAGGAAGTGAACTAGTAAAACTTAATGTTCTTAAACTTCTTAACGAAAAATACGGTATTACTGAGGAAGATTTCTTGTCTGCAGAGCTTGAGCTTGTTCCTGCTCATAAATCAAGTGATATCGGGTTTGATAGGTCACTTATCGGCTCTTATGGCCAGGATGACAGGGTTTGTGCATATCCTGCCTTAACCGCTATTTTAGAGGTTGAGAAACCTAAGAAAACTGCTATTGCAATTCTTACTGATAAAGAGGAAATCGGCTCGGATGGAAACACAGGTCTTAATTCTGATTTCCTTCGTTATGTTGTAACCGATTTGGCAAATATGCAGGGCGGGGATGGTACGGTTGCTCTTCGTAACTCAAAGTGCCTTTCTGCCGATGTTAATGCAGGTATTGACCCGACATTCCAGGATGTTATGGAGAGAAAGAATGCTTCAATGCTCAATTACGGTGTTGTAGTTACAAAATTCACAGGCTCCCGCGGTAAAGCGGGAACATCAGATGCATCTGCAGAGTATGTGGCCTATGTTCGCAATATGCTTGATAATGCAGGTATCGTTTGGCAAACAGGCGAACTTGGTAAGGTTGATATCGGCGGTGGCGGAACTGTTGCGATGTATATCGCTAATATGGGCGTTGATGTTGTAGACCTTGGCGTTCCGGTATTATCGATGCATTCGCCTTTTGAAACTACTGCAAAATTTGATGTTTATATGTGCTATCGCGCGATGTATGAATTTATGAAATAAACAAAACGTGTTAGAACGAATATAATGTATTGAGCCTTGGTGTTCAATGCAAAAAGCCGAGCTTAAAGCCCGGCTTTTATTTTTGTATAAAGGTGTGAATTTATGTATAATGATAACGAGTGCGGATGCAGAAATTTTTCTTGCATCACGAAGATAATATGGCTTGTATTTGCGGCACTTTTGTTTGTTGTAGGTGCAATAGTTGGTGCTTTGATAGCCGAAACAATTATTACTGAACTCGCTGCCGTGGTAATATTCGCAATAATACTTTTATTTGTGCTTGTATTGTTGCTGTTCTTCCGCCGTTGCAGACAGTAATTTTCATTAGTAGACGGGTAAACTCAAGTGAGTTTACCCGTCTTTTTTGCCATTATATAAATAATATAATAATAAATTATTAAAAAAAGGTTACAAATACCGCAAAAATATTGACATAAGGGGTGCTTTTTTGATAAAATAATATGAATTAATATTATGTAGTACTATGGAGTACTATGCCAAAGGTAAGTGAAGTTAAATGATAAAGAGTATGACAGGCTTCGGAAGAGCAAAGGATACAATATCAGACCTTAACATTACGGTTGAAATAAAATCTGTTAACCACAGATATTTTGAATTTTCATCACGTGTGCCTAGAGCCTATATGTTCCTTGATGAAAAACTAAATAAACTTTGCAGAGAGAATATGCAAAGAGGAAAAGTTGAGGTTTCAGTTCTTATCGAGGATAATAGCGAAACAGGTACTGAAATTGCTATAAACCGCCAATATACAACCGCATATCTTGCCGCAGTAAAAAAACTTGCAAAGGAATATAAACTTAAAAACGATATTAAGGTTTCTGATATTGTCAGGGCGCCTGATGTTTTTAAAATAAAACAGCAGTCAATCTCGGATGAACTTATAGTTTCTTCTGTGACACAGGTTGCAAATAAAGCGATTGAAAATTTCATTGCTATGCGAACTGCCGAGGGTGAGCGTCTTACAAAGGATGTTCTTTCCCGCGCAGAACTTATACTTGAAAAGGTTGCGTTTATTGAACAGCGTTCGCCTGAAACCGTTAAAGAGTACAGATTGCGCATAGAACAAAAAGTGAAAGAACTGCTCGGAGATACAACTGTTGATGAGCAACGACTTTTAACTGAAACGGCAATTTTTGCAGACAAGGTTGCCGTAGCCGAAGAAACGGTTAGGCTTCGCAGTCATATAGAGCAACTTCGCGAGATGCTTGAGAGTGGCGATGCGATAGGTAGAAAACTTGATTTTCTTGTTCAGGAAATGAACCGCGAGGCAAATACCATAGGTTCTAAAGCACAGGATATTGATATTGCACATACTGTTGTTGATATCAAGTCTGAAATTGAAAAGATTAGAGAACAAATCCAGAATATCGAATAGGTGAGAGCAATGAAATTAGTTAATATCGGTTTTGGAAACATGGTTTCGGCAAACAGAATGATAGCTATTGTCAGTCCTGAGTCTGCGCCTATTAAGAGAATTATTCAGGTTGCCAAGGAAAAAGGCACACTTATTGATGCTACGCATGGCAGAAGAACGAGAGCGGTTATTATAACGGATAGTGACCATGTAATTCTTACCTATCTGCAATCTGAAACTGTTGCAAATAGAATAAGTGAAGAAAATATAGAGATTGCCGATGAGGAGGAAGAGAATGAATAAGGGTAACGTATTTATAATTTCGGGTCCTTCTGGCTCGGGCAAGGATACAATTCTTGCCGAAATCTTTAAAAAATTGCCTGATGTGTTTTTCTCAATTTCCTCAATCACACGTCCTATGAGAGAGAATGAGCGAGAGGGCGAAAAATACAACTTTATATCCAAAGAAGCATTTTCAAAAATGCTTTTTAATGATGAACTTCTTGAGTATAACGAGTATATCGGTAACTATTACGGAACACCGAGAAAACCAGTTGAAAAAGCAACGAGTGAGGGCAGAGATGCCATAATCGAGGTTGATGTAAACGGTGCTAGTCAGATAAAAGAAAAATTAAGTGATGCCGTTAGTATTTTCGTTATGCCGCCCTCTTATGAGGAGCTCGAACGAAGACTTCGTGGCAGAGGAACAGAAAAGGAAGAGGTTATTGCCAAACGCATGAGTGAGGCAATTAACGAGATTAAAAGAGCCGAGGAATATGATTATATTCTTGTCAATGATAAACTTGACGTGGCGGTAAATGATGCGATTTCAATTATTTTGAGTGAGCGCTCAAAATTGAAAAATAAAAAACATATTATTTTAGAGGTGCTAAAAAATGCTAAATCCTAACATTGGAAAATTAATCGAAAATTACGATAACCGTTACCGTTTGGTAACAGATGTTGCTTATAATGCAAGAAAGGTTGCTAAAAAGGCAGAAGATGCAGGGGATATCCTTATCGAAAAACCTGTAAGTATAGCAATCGATACACTTGCTTGTGAAATTGAAGAGAAGTAATCAAAAGAGTTTCTAATACTAAAAAAGGGGGCTGTATGATGGGATTTATTGCCGAGGTTGTGCTTGAAGGCGCAACACTTGCTTATGATAAAAAATATTCATATAGTCTGCCTTTCGGGTTTGATGAAACCTGTGTAGGCTCTCGTGTTTTAGTTCCTTTTGGAAAAGCAAATGTTAAAAAACAGGGTCTTATTGTTTCGGTCGTGGGCGGAGAGAGTGAAAATCTCAAAGAGATTATATCGGTTATTGATAAAGAACCGATACTAACCCCTGAAATGATTAAGTTAGCCGAATTTATGAGCGAAACCACATTTTGCACGGTGTATGATGCTGTGCGTTCAATGCTTCCATCAGGGATTAATTATAAATTAACAGATTATTATTCCTATAATCCGCAGTTTGCGGCAGAGGGCCTGTTAAGTTACGATGAAAAATGTCTTTTAGATTATATAAGGCAAAAAGGCGAAGTTGCATTTGATAAAATTAAACGTGATTTTGCTTTATCGTATGAGTGTATAAATGCACTTGCCGAAAAAGAGGCAGTTTTAAAAAACTGTACTCCCATTCGCAGAATGAATGATGCTACTGAAAAATGGCTTCGTCCTACAAAGAATTATGAAGAAACACTCGAAGTAAAATTAACTCCAAGGCAAAGGGAAGTGCTAGATTGCCTTTTCGATGCAGGCGCAGTTAGTCTTAAAGAACTTTGTTATTTTACAGGAGCAACTGTTTCGGTTGTGAACGCCCTTATTGATAAGGGTTTGGTTGTGGCTTTTGAGAAAGAAATTTTCAGAACGGCATACAGAAATGTAAAACCTGTCATAAAAGAGGAGATAACCTTAACGCAAGAGCAAAACACCGCGTTTTTAGGCTTAAAAGAACTTTTAAACTGCGGTAAAGGTGCCGTATCCTTGCTTTATGGAATAACGGGTTCGGGTAAAACTCAGGTCTTCTTAAAACTTGTTGATGAGGCTTGTGCAAAGGGAAAAGGTGTTATAATTATGGTGCCTGAAATCGCCCTAACGCCGCAAACAATAAATATTTTCAGTAGCCGTTACGGAGATAAAATTGCTGTTTTCCATTCGGCAATGTCAAACGGACAACGTATGGATGAATGGAAACGTATAAAAAACGGTAAAGCACAGATTGCCATAGGTACAAGAAGTGCAGTTTTTGCTCCATTTAACAATCTTGGCCTTATCATTATGGATGAAGAACATGAGCACACCTATAAATCTGAAAAATCGCCTAAATTCCACGCTCGGCAGATTGCAAAGTTCAGAGCGCAGTATAACGGCGCACTCCTTTGTCTTGCTTCTGCAACACCGTCCCTTGAAAGTTATACAGCGGCAAAATCGGGTAAATATTCGCTATTCACCCTTAAAAACCGTTATGGAGATGCTGTATTGCCGGAGGTTGTTTCGGTTGATATGCGAAATGAGGCGAATAGCGGAAACAAAAGTTCAATAAGCAACGCGCTTTGCGATGCTATAGAAGAAGTTCTAAAGGATGGAAAACAGGCGATAGTTCTGCTAAACCGCCGAGGTCATAATACCTATGTTTCTTGTGGTGGTTGTGGATATGTTGAGGCATGTCCCAATTGCAGTGTTTCGCTTACCTATCACTCGGCTAATAAACGGCTTATGTGTCATTATTGCGGATACTCAAAACCTGTGGAAAACAAGTGTGAACAGTGCGGTTGTGAGCATATGCATTTTTCCGGTATGGGTACACAAAAGATTGAAGAAGAACTTTCACTTTTATTCCCCGATGCTAAAATACTTCGCATGGATGCCGATAGTACTATGTCAAGAGATTCATATTCAGAGTATTTAAGCGATTTTGCAAAGGGTAAATACGATATAATGCTCGGCACCCAAATGGTTGCAAAAGGTCTCGATTTTCCTAACGTTGCTTTAGTTGGTGTTTTAGGTGCCGAAAAGGGAATGTATAGCGAAGATTACCGAAGTTTTGAGCGTACATTTTCACTTCTCACACAGGTTGTGGGAAGAGCGGGAAGAGGCTCAACAGGTGGCAAAGCGATTATCCAGACGCTTGACCCGGATTCTAATATAATAGAACTTGCAAGCGCACAAGATTATGATGCCTTCTATAATGAAGAGATAGGAATAAGAAAGGTAACAACCTTTCCACCTTACTGTGATATCTGTACCGTTGTTGTTCAGGGTAATGACAGAGACTGTGTAAAAAAAGGTATAACAGATATCTTTGCTAAAATTAAGGAGCTTATTTCTACCGAGTACAGTGATGTTAAAACTATAATTCTCGGTCCTTCACCTGCGGCAATTCCAAAAATTTACAATAAGTACAGATACCGTTTGATAATAAAATGTAAAAATAACAGTAGATTTCGCCAAATGCTACGTATTGCGATGGCGGTTAAAACTTATAAGGATACATCAGTTTCAGTTGATATAAATCCCGAAACAACGATTTAACAGGAGTATAGTATGGCTTTAAGAAATATTGTAAAAATCGGTGATGATGTTTTGCGAAAAAAATGCAGAACACAACTTACCTTTGATGAAAAATTACACACAATTCTTGATGATATGGCAGAAACCATGTATGCTGCAGAGGGAGTAGGCCTTGCAGCTCCTCAGGTTGGAATTTTAAGAAGATTTTGTGTTGTGGATGTCGGAGACGGACTTATTGAACTCATAAACCCCGTTATTGAAAAGAGCGAGGGAGAACAAATCGGCGATGAAGGTTGTCTTTCTGTACCGGGAGAGTTTGGCAAGGTAAAACGTCCCTATGCTGTTACAGTTCATGCGCAAGATAGAAACGGTAACAATATCAGAATTACGGCAGAGGGATTTAAGGCAAAGGCGTTTTGCCATGAGATTGACCATCTTGACGGAATTTTGTATATAGATAAAGTTATTAAGGAATAGTGCAATGAAGATACTTTTTATGGGAACGCCCGACTATGCCGCAGTAACACTTGATAGGCTTATCAAGGCGGGTCACGATATTTGTGGAGTTTTTGCGCAACCCGATAAACCTGTAGGCAGAAAAAGGGTACTAACACCGCCGCCTGTTAAACAGTTGGCTTTGCAAGAGGGAATAAATGTTTACCAACCTGAAAGTTTTAAGGATGGTACTGCGTTTAATATAATTAAGGAATTAGAGCCCGAACTTATAGTTGTTGTGGCTTATGGTAAGATATTACCGGAAGAAGTTCTGCAATTTCCAAAATTTTCTTGTATTAATGCTCATGCATCACTTCTTCCTAAATATCGAGGTGCTGCACCTATTCAGTGGGCTATTATTAATGGCGAACAAAAAACAGGCGTTACTATTCAGTATATGGATAGCGGAGTAGACACAGGCGATATAATAGAAACAAGAGAAACCGAAATCGGAGCAGAAGAAACAGCAGAGGAACTTTTTGAACGGTTATCACTTATAAGCGCGGATTTAACGCTCCAAGTAATAGAAAAAATAGAAAACGGCACGGCTACCAGAATACCTCAAAATCATAATGAAGCAACCTATGCTTCCATTATTAAAAAGGATATGGCGCTTATTGATTTTTCTAAAAGCGCACAAGAAGTATATAATGCTGTAAGAGGATTTTATTCATGGCCTTGCGCTTTCTTCTTTCTCGGTGGTAAGCGTATAAAGGTTACTAAAACAAAAGTTAGCGGTGCCACAAAAGAGAAGTGCGGCACAGTTATTGAAAACGCTGATAGGCTTGTAATCGCTTGTGGGAATGAAAGTTCTATTGAAATTGTTTCGGTAATTCCCGAGGGCGCAAAACCGATGAGTGCCGCAAGTATGCTTAAAGGAAACCAGGTGCCGCTTGGCACGGTAATCGGTGAATAGTATGGCAAACCCGAGAAAAGTGGCTGTTTTAGCGCTCGAAAAGGTTTTTTCGGATAAAGCATATTCTAATCTTACCCTTAATTCTTATTTCAAGGATAGCGATTTAGAGAGAAACGAAAAAGCTTTTGCATCTAATGTTTTTTATGGAGTGCTTGATAGAAAGATAACACTAGATTATTTTCTTAATAAACTTCTTAAAAAACCGATAGATAAAGCATCAAGCTTTACCGCAGCAGTTTTGAGAGCGGGACTTTATCAAATTATTTATATGGATAGTGTTCCGACCTTTTCGGCTGTTGATGAGTCGGTTAAGTTAATGAAAAGGTCTAAAGAGAGCCGAAATTCAGGTCTTGTGAATGCAGTTCTTAGAAATGCAATAAGAAACGGTTTTGATTTGCCAAATGGCAATAGCATCACTGATTTAAGTGTTAGATATTCATGCCCCGAATGGCTTATAAAACAGTTAATTAACGACTATTCGCTTGAGGATACCATTGCGATTTTAGAGGATACCTTAAAACCTGCACCTATGATATTAAAGGTAAACACCCTAAAAATACCGGTAAGGCAATTAACTGATTTGCTCAAAGAAGAGGGTATTGAGGTTAAAGAAACAAACGAAGAAGATTGTGTTGAAGTAAGCGGTTTTGATATAAACAAAAGTGAACTTTATAAAAAAGGATATTTCCACGCGCAAGATTTGGCTTGTGTTGCAGTTTGCAAAAGATTATCACCAAAAGCAAACGACACAGTCCTTGATATATGCGCAGCGCCCGGTGGCAAATCGTTTACCCTTGCCGAAATTATGCAAAACAAGGGTAGTTTACTTGCTTGTGACCTTTATGAGCATAGAGCGGCTTTAATAGAAAAAGGCGCAAAAATGCTCGGACTTGGAATAGTGAAAACAAAGGTTAATGATGCAACACAAAAGAGTGATTTAGGCGAGTTTGATAGTGTGCTTTGCGATGTACCTTGTTCGGGACTTGGCATACTTCGCCGTAAACCCGATATAAAATATAAAGAAATAATCGATTTTTCTTCACTTGAAGAAATTCAACTTAAAATACTTCGTAATGCATCGTCCTATGTGAAAAAAGGTGGAAAAATACTTTATTCCACCTGCACACTCAGAAAGAGCGAAAACGAAGAAATCATAAAGGCATTTTTAACTGAAAATACCGATTTTATAGTAGAGTATGAACACACATTTTTGCCGCATATTGATAAAACGGATGGTTTTTACTGTGCATTAATGTGCAAAAAATAAATTTTAGGAGGTAAGGAGAATGAAAAAAATAGATATAAAGTCTATGGAAATTGATGAACTTACCTCATTTCTTGGCGATTTGGGTGAGCCGAAATTCAGGGCAAAACAGATTTTTAAATGGCTTCATTCAGGCGTAACCGATTTTGATAAAATGTCGGATATCAAAAAGAGCCTTCGGGACAAACTTAAAGAATTATGCTATATTGCCGATGTTGAAATAGTGCAGAAATATATATCAAAAATTGATGGCACAGTTAAATATCTTTACCGCCTTTTTGATGGAGAACTTATCGAATCTGTACTGATGAAATATGAGCATGGATATACCGTGTGTATTTCTACTCAGGTCGGTTGCCGAATGGGTTGTAGTTTCTGTGCCTCGGGAATAAATGGTTTGAAGCGCAATCTCACTGCATCCGAAATGCTTGCACAGATAATGGCGGCCGAGCGAGATAACACCATCCGTGTTTCTAACGTGGTTATGATGGGTATGGGAGAGCCACTTGATAATTTCGAGAATTCGGTTAAATTTTTAAAACTCGTATCGAATGATAACGGTATGAATATAGGGCTTAGACATGTATCTCTTTCAACTTCGGGAGTGGTAAGCGGCATAAGAAAACTTTGTGAATATAAATTTCCCATAACACTTTCAATTTCACTTCATGCACCGTTTGATGATATAAGAAGTGATATGATGAAGGTTAATAAAAAATGGCAAATTGCTGAACTTATTTCAGCCTGTAAAGAATATCAAAGTGTTACAACAAGAAGAATTTCTTTTGAATATGCGCTTATTGACGGTGTTAATGACAGTGAGGCATGTGCAAAAGAACTTGTGAAGATATTAAAGGGAATAATGTGTCATATAAATCTTATTCCTGCTAATCCTGTTAAGGAAAACACTTTTAAAAAGCCAAACAGAACTAAAATACTTAAATTCCAAAAAATGCTTACAGACCGAGGTCTCAATGCTACAGTCAGGAGGACCTTAGGTTCAGATATAGATGCTTCCTGCGGTCAGCTTAGAAGTAAATTTTCAAAGGAGGAGATGCCTTGTGCTGATATACAGTAAAACAGATACAGGAAAGGTAAGAGAAACTAATCAAGATGCTTTTTTCTGCTGTGAGTTACCTGATGGTTCTGTTTTTGCAATGGTTTGCGATGGTATGGGCGGCGCAAATGCAGGTAATCTTGCAAGTGAAACGGCTATTAAGAGTATACGTGATTATGTTATTAATTCTTACAGAACTAATATGGATGATGTAGCAATTGAAAAGATGCTCAAAAACTCAATCGTTTCTGCAAATATCCAAATATATGATATGGCTCTAAAGGATAAAAACTTACTTGGAATGGGAACAACGGCGGTTGTTTCTATAGTGCGTGAAGATATGGCGGTTATATCTCATGTGGGAGACAGTCGATGCTATAAAATAAACGATGATATCTTACAACTTACAAAAGACCATTCTGTCGTACAATCTCTTATAGAAACAGGCAAAATAAAACCTGAAGAGGCAAAATTTCATCCGAGGAAGAATGTTATTACACGCGCAATCGGTGCGGAGGAAAATATATTGCCTGATACCTTTACGGTTTCATTTTCAAAGGGCGATTCGTTGCTGCTTTGCAGTGATGGTTTAACAAACTTTGTTGATACTTGTGAAATTAAGAAAATCTTTGATGATTTTGATGGTGCTTTTATTTGCGAGAAGTTAATTGAAGAGGCTAACTCTAATGGTGGCGGTGACAATATTACTGTTGTTACCGTAACGGTTTGAGATGAGAAAGGATAGGTATAGTTATGGATAAATTTGTTGGAAAAAGATTAGACGGACGTTATGAAATAAGAGAAATTATCGGTGTTGGCGGTATGGCCGTTGTTTATAAGGCATACGATAATCAGGAAAACAGAACGGTTGCAATAAAAATCTTAAAGGAAGAATTCGTTTCTAATGAAGAATTTGTTCGCAGATTTAAGAATGAATCCAAGGCAATCGCTATGCTTTCGCATCAAAATATCGTTAAGGTTTATGATGTTAGTTTTGGAGACCTTATTCAATATATCGTTATGGAATATATTGATGGTATTACACTTAAAGAATTTATTGAGCGTCAAGGAAGTCTTTCTTGGAAAGATTCCGTTCACTTTACACTTCAAATCTTAAAGGCATTACAACACGCACACGATAAAGGTATCGTTCATAGAGATGTTAAGCCGCAGAATATAATGGTTTTACCTGATGGCACAATCAAGGTAACCGATTTCGGCATTGCTCGTTTTGCAAGAAGTGAGCACCGTACTATGACCGATAAGGCTATCGGTTCAGTTCATTATATAAGTCCTGAACAGGCAAGAGGCGAAAAGACCGATGAAAAAGCTGATATTTATTCGGTTGGTGTTATGCTTTATGAAATGATTACAGGTTCCTTGCCTTTTGAAGCAGATAGCGCTGTTTCGGTTGCTATTATGCAACTTCAGAGAGAGCCTAAATTACCAACAGAAATTAACGGTTCAGTGCCTCTGGGCCTTGAGCAGATTACTATGCATGCTATGCAGAAAAACGTTGAAAAACGTTATCAGTCTGCCGCAGAAATGTTATGTGACCTCGATAAATTCCGTAAAGACCCTGCTATCACATTCGCATATTCTTATTTTATAGATAATTCTCCTACAAAGTTTGTTTCGGGTGCTGCTACCGCAAACGGAAAAGAGGTTAAAACGGTTTACAAGGAAGAAAAAGAGAAAAACACAATTATTCCTATTCTTTCAGGTATTGCTGTTACACTCGTTATCGCTATTGTAGTACTTGGCATAATATTTATTCCTAAACTTTTCTCCGAAACAGGAAGTGAGATAGATTGTCCTGATTTTGTGGGTATGACCTATGATGAACTTCAGGAAAATGAGGAATATAACGAGCTTTTTGATTTTGTTATTGAATGGGATAATAATTCAGAATATGAAAATGGTTATATCTTTGAACAATCTCATACCAAGGGTACGAAGATGAAAAAGGGTGCTAAAATAACCCTTTATATCAGTATGGGTCAAGCAACTAAAAAAGTTCCCGATGTATATTCAAAGAGCGAATCTTCCGCAGTTTCCGAACTCAAATCAAATGGCTTTAAGGTTAGCGTTGAAGAAATTGCAAGTGAGGATGTAGAGATTGGCCTGGTTGTAAAAACAGACCCTGCAAGAACAACGGTTGTTGAAGAGGGTGCAAAAATTACTGTATATATCAGTACAGGAAAACCAATTAAGAATGTTAAGATTCCGTCTGTTGTCAGCCGTAAGAGTGCCGATGCACGAAAGGAACTTGAAACTGCGGGACTTATTGTAACCGAGAAGAAACAGGATATGAAGGTAAATGATTCATATTATCCGGAAGGTTACGTTATGTCACAAGAGCCTGTTGGCGGTGCTGCAGAGGTTCCCGAGGGTACAGAGGTTATTATTTACGTTAGCACAGGCGAATATGTTTATGATGTAACGGTATCGTTACCTGATGACTACCTCTATGATGCGGGTAAGGTTTCATTATGGGAGGATGCTGTGCTCGTTGCGGAAAGTAGTAAAATAAATATTAATGACCAAGGAGATTTTACATTCTCAGGCGTTAAATCAAGTTCTATTACTGAAAGCAACCGCACAGAAATTTATACCGTTAAGTTTAGTGTAAATGATAAGAACTATGAAGATTATATTAAGATTAAGGTTGATTGCAAAACAGGTACAGTAAGCGTTATCACAACCTTTGATAATTACTCTAAAAAACAGGAAGAAAATAGTTCTTCGGTTTCTGGTTCGCTACCTGCAAATACAGGTTCTTCCAACAATTCAAACCAGTCCAACACAAATTCGGACACAGAATCAAATCTACAAGGAACAACCTCATCTGATGATACTCAATCAAACAACACAATTTCCGGAACCAATTCGGAACAAATAGGTGAAGATGTTAATGGTAATACACAGAAACCTTTAAATAACGGTCTTGTCGGCGAACAGATTAATTGATATAATCGGTGGTTTTAGATGAATGGAATTATAATAAAAGCCTTGTCAGGTTTTTACTATGTTTTGTGTGAAGATAAAGTGTATGAGTGCAGAGCAAGGGGTAGTTTTAGAAAAAACGGAATTACCCCATGTGTTGGAGATAGAGCCGAGATAGGAATTCTGGGCGATGGTATTGGAAGTCTTGATAAAATTCTTGATAGAAAGAATAAGCTTAACCGTCCTACTGTCTCAAACATTGATAAACTTTTTATAATATCTTCTTTCGAAACACCTGCGCCGAATGCTATGATTATTGATAGATTAACGGCGATTTCAATCTATAATAATATCGAACCCATTATAGTTTTTAATAAGTGTGATATCGGTCCCTTTGATGATTGGGCAGATATTTATAAAAAAGCAGGTTTTAAAACCTATATTGTATCTGCACAAACAGGCGAGGGGATAGACTCCATAAGAAAAGAACTCGTGGGTTGTGTGAGCGCTTTTACAGGCAATTCGGGTGTGGGCAAATCAAGCATATTAAATCGCCTTATTCCTGAATTAAGACTTCAAACCGGCGAAGTAAGTGAAAAGTTGGGTCGTGGTAGGCACACTACCCGTCACACTGAACTTTTTAAGGTTGAGGGCGGTTTTGTTGCCGATACTCCCGGTTTTTCGAGTATCGGTTTTGATATGGATAATTTCGATTTTAAGGAGCATTTAGCCGAGTGTTTCCCTGAATTTGAGAATCTTGATGAATGTCTTTTCACGGGATGTAATCATGTTTCAGAAAAGGGTTGTGCGGTTATAGAGGCTGTAAAAGAAGGTATTATAAGTGCCTCGCGCCATAACTCTTATAAAGAAATTTTCGAGGAATTAAAGGAATTAAAGCCTTGGGAGGCTGTTAAAAAACAAAAAAAGTAACAATTTTTAATTTCTCCGATATACTGTAATGTAGGTTTAAAACCTATCAAGGCTGTATATGGAGGCGATTTTGGTGAGAAGAAAGCAGAAGGTTGGCATAGGAATATGTGCAATAATGTTTGCAGTAGGTCTTGTGTGCAGTTGTTTTTGCCCTCCAAGATTGCTCATAGCGGTTTTGGCAATCTGGGTTATAATACTCGGACTTTGTTATCCAAAATGTTAGAACGGAGAGAAAATTTATGAAGGTTGTACTTGTTAAGAGCCCCAAATTTTTAAGCGGAATTTTAAGAATGATTTTTGGTATAAAAAAGGATAATACATAAAAAACTTCCTCTTCTGAGGAAGTTTTTTTGCTTTGTATATATTGAAAAAGTATAAGTAATATGTTAAAATTTTTGGGAGAAGAAAAGGTAGGGTTATAAATTATGCTAAAGAGATTTTTAAAGTATTATAAACCGCACAAATTGCTTTTTACACTTGATATGGTGGCATCTCTCTTTGTCGCCCTTATCGGTGTTGTTTATCCTATGATAACAAGGCGGATGCTAAACGATTTAATTCCTAACGCTAAGTATAGGCAAATTGTAATTTTTGGCTTAGGACTGTTAGTCCTTTATTTTGTAAGAATGTGTCTTAGTTATTTTGTGCAATATAAAGGTCATATGATGGGCGTTAGAATGCAGGCGCAAATGCGCAGTGATTTGTTTACCCGTTTGCAACAACTACCCTTTAGTTTTTATGATAACAATGAAACAGGAAAACTTATGTCGGTTATGACTAATGACCTTATGGATGTTAGTGAACTTGCCCATCATGGTCCCGAAAACATTATAATTTCGGGCATATCGGTTATAGTTTCCTTTGCCTATCTTTCAACTATCGATATTTGGTTAACCCTTATAATTTTTGCCTGTGTTCCGTTACTTGTTGCGGTATCTCTTATTACACGAAACCGAATGCGTTCGGCTTTTAAGGAAAGCAGAAAATCTATAGCGGTAATTAATGCAGCTCTCGAAAGCAGTATTTCGGGAATTAGGGTAACAAAGGCATTTAATAATTCAAAAAAAGAATCTGAGAAATTTGAAGAGGGCAACGAACAGTTTAAGAATGCAAGAAGTGATGCCTATAAGTCTATGGGTCAGTTCCATTCTTCAACTACTTTTATAACCGATATTTTCAATGTTGTTGTGCTTATTGCAGGCGGTCTTTTCCTTTATAACGGTAAAATAACCTTTGCGGATTACTCGGCGTTTATTGTTTCAATAAATCTTTTCCTTTCTCCAATTAACACGCTTATTCGTTTTATGGAGCAGTTCCAAAACGGTATTACAGGTTTTGAAAGATTTATAGAAATTCTTGATAAAGAGCCTGAACTTGATAGGGAGAATGCCATTAGTGTTGCTCGCATGTCAGGAGAAATTGAGTTTAAAAATGTGAGTTACGGATATGAAAAGGGAAGAGATGTTTTAAAGGGTATAAGTGTCAAAATAGAAAAGGGCAAAACATTTGCTTTTGTAGGGCCAAGCGGTGGCGGAAAAACTACTATATGCCATTTGCTACCGCATTTTTATAATGTTGAATCGGGCGAAATATTTATTGATGGGGTTGAAATTCATGATATTACTATGGAGTCACTTCGTCAAAATATCGGTATAGTTCAACAGGATGTGTATCTCTTTAATTCGAGCATTAGGGATAATATACGTTATGGTAGATTGGATGCTACTGAGCAAGAAATTGTCGATGCCGCAAAAAAAGCTAATATTCACGAGTTTGTTATGAGTCTTGAAAATGGCTATGATACAGTTATTGGTGAACGCGGAGTTAAACTTTCGGGTGGCCAAAAACAACGTCTTTGTATAGCGAGAGTTTTTCTAAAAAACCCACCTATACTTATTCTGGATGAGGCAACGAGTTCGCTTGATAATGCAACCGAGATTGCGATTCAAAAACAGTTAGATGAATTGAGCGTGGGAAGAACAACGATAGTTGTAGCGCACAGGCTTTCAACTATAAAAAATGCCGATGTTATAGCTGTTGTTTCGGATGGCAAAATCATTGAACAGGGTGTTCATGAGGAATTGCTAAAAATAGATGGCGCTTATGCAAAACTTTACAAGCAACAGTTTAAAGAAGAATAAAAAAGGAACAAGGTTTATACAGAAATTTATGTATAAACCTTGTTTTTGATATTTATTTCATTATTGAGTGTTTGTATTCACTTGGAGACATTTTCATAATATTTTTAAAGCATTTAGAAAAGTAATGGGGATTATCAAACTGTAGCATATTTGAAATTTGTGTCATATTGTAGTTATCCTCGCGAATAAGTTTACGCGCTTCTTTGATTTTTAAACTGTTATAGTACTGTATAATTCCACCGCTATAGTATTTTGAAAAGATTTTTTTAATCGAACTGTCACTTTTGTTGAGGTGTTGTGAAATATCACTTATTTTAATTTTATCATATATATGTGATTTGAGATATTCAAGTATCTCTTTAGTGTCGTAAGGAACATCAATACCATCAATTAAAAAACTTTCTCGCATTTCTTTTGTAACGGTATTTGTGTTTCTATACAACTGAATAAGAAAAATTTCCAACAAGTTTTTTGTCATCTGACTGCTTCCGACAGGCGCACCCGGAATTTCATTTAATTTCTGAATAAGTGGATTTTTCTCATCTTCAAGTTTATAACAGGATAAACCTTCTTCGAACAATGCAGAAAGCAAACTTTTTTCCTGTGAATTTAATCTGAAAATTTTACCCTCAAGGTGTTTCATAGCTTGGCTGTTGCACTCAAATGTAATTATACTTACATTAGGCGCATCACTACTGTTACCTGAAAGATTATGAAATTCGTTTGGTTTATGTAGAGTCATTTCACCGCTCTTTAAAATAAACCGTTTTTCATCTGCGGTACAAATCATTTCGCCTTTATCAATATAAACCATTTCCCAGAAATCGTGACGCTCACCCTCGTAATGAAAATTTTTGGATAATTCCATATAGAAAATGGTTACGAGTTTATCTACTGTGAATAAACTATCAAAACTAATGCGTGTAAAATTGTCCTTCATGGTAAAACCTCGTTATCTGATTTTATAAATATTATAACCGATTTTATATTCATTTGTAAACAATAAAATGCTATAATATTTTAAAAAGATTATCATATAAGGAGAGGATACTTATGTATACGGTTTTGGCTATATCGTGTCATCCTGATGATATGGAAATCGCCTGTGCAGGTACTTTGTTAAAGTGCAAAGAGAGAGGCGATAGAGTGGTGGTGTGCCATCTTTCCAGCGGTAATCAAGGGCACGAAGTAATAATGCCGGATGAATTAACTCAAATCAGGGCTAAGGAGGCTCAAAAAAGCGGAGCACTTGCAGGATTTGAGGTTATATGGGGCGGTTTTGATGACCTTGAAATTTATGATAATAATAAAGAATCAAGAGATAAGGTTGTCCGTGTAATCAAAGAGGTTAATCCTGATTTTATCATAACTCACGACCCGAACGATTATATGCCTGACCATGTAGCAACATCAAAACTTGTTTTTGATGCATGTTTTACTGCTACACTTCCACATTATGATGTGGGTGTAGAAGGCAAGGCTCGTTTAACACCAATATACTATATGGATACACTTTGCGGTGTTAACTTTAATCCTACAGAGTATGTTGATGTTACAGATTATATTGATAAAAAGCTCGAAATGCTAAATTGCCATGAATCTCAGATTGTTTGGATGAGGGATCATGATAAAATTGATTTTCCTGATATGGTGAGAGTGTGTTGCAAATACAGAGGTTTTCAATGCTCTGCAGAGTATGCTGAAGCATTCAAACAGTGTCAGGTTTACTTAAAAGGAACAACTAAAAGGTATTTACCTTAAATAATTAAATTTAAAAAAGGTGGTAAAGATTATGAATTTCAATTCAACAGTTAAGGGCTCAGAATTAGAGGGATTTTATCCTGAGGGATGGGATTTTGATAAGATAGATAAATGTATCGATTTGCCCGAAAAAATTACCGAAAGACAGGCGCATTGGAACAAAGAGTTCACCCCTGTTAAGTGCGAAATTCTTTCTGAGTTTGAAACATATATGGGCCATGAAATTGCTTTGCAGATAAAACTTGCAAAGGAGAGGGGAGAGAAGATTGCATTTATTCTCCCTGTTGGTCCTATGGGTATGTATAAATTGGTAGTTTATTTCCTTAAAGAATGGAATATTTCTTGTGAGCACGTTTATACATTTAATATGGATGAGTGGTCTGATTCAGAGGGTAATACATTGCCAAGCGATAACGCAGGCGCATTCCAATATGCAATGGAAAAAGCACTGTTTGAACCCCTTGGCGAGTTAACCGTTCCTGTGAATCAAAGAAATTTTGCAACCAAAGAAAATTTACCTACATATCCTGAAAAAATTAATACCCTTAAATCACAGGGCGCAAAGTTAGTTTTGGTATATGGTATAGGAAGAATGTGCCATATTGCATTTTGGGAGCCAACCTTTGCTAAAGACTATGCAACTGCTGAAGAGTGGGAAAATGCAGAATATAGAATTGCTGCAAAAATTCATCCTTTAACAGTTGAACAAAATGCGCTCACAAGTTTTAAATCAAGAACTACACTCGTTCCTTGCAGAGCCAACACTATCGGCCCTGGTATATTCTTAAAAGCAGATTATGCAATCGGCGGCGCAGATGGAATTTTGGGAAGAGGTATGCAGTGGCAGGGAATGTCCCTTTGGATGACACTTCGCTACGGAAAAACACCTTGGATAACCTCTTCGTATATCCCAACACTACCCGGTAAACTTTTCTTTATGAATGAACTTGCTGGTCCCTTAGAAGCGGAGTGCAACTAATATGAACAACAAAGAAAGAAGCGGAATTGCGGTTGCGGGAAATATTCTCGTTGATAAAATTAACGAAATTAATGCCTATCCGCAATGCGGTGAATTAACACAAATTCTTAATGTTGAAAACACGCTTGGCGGTTGTGTGTGCAATGTTGCTTTAGGGCTTAAAAAAATCTCTCCGGATATTGACATTACCGCTATTGGAAAAATAGGCAATGATGATAACGGAAATTATGTTAAAGAAGAGTTAAGTAAAGGCGGCGTTTGTACAGATGGAATAGTTGTGGGAAATGATGAAAACACCAGTTTTACACAGGTAATGAGCATCATAAATTCACAACGCACATTTTTTACATATCCTGGTGCAAGTTCCACCTTTGGATATAATGATATCTGTTTTGAAGAAGTAAATGCAAAAATATTTCACTTAGGATATTTTATGCTTCTTGAAAAAATAGATAATGGTGAAGGACTCACGATTTTAAAAAGGCTAAAACAAGAGGGAATAGAAACTTCAATTGATTTAGTGAGTGAGAATTCCGATAGATATAACCTTGTATTACCTTGCCTTAGATATGTAGATTATCTAATTATAAATGAATATGAAGCAGGTAAACTTACCGATATTGAGCCAACGCAAGAGAACATAAAAAGAATTGCTGAAAAATTAGTAGAACTCGGCGTAAGCAAAAAGGTAATAATACATAATCCTGAGTTTTCGGTTTGTTTGTCGAACGGTGTGTTTACGCGTGTTAATTCGCTTTTACTTCCTGATGGGTATATCAAGGGCACTACAGGAGCGGGAGATGCTTTTTGCTCAGGCGCCTTAATAGGTATATATAAAAGATGGTCCGATAAGGAAATTCTTGAATTTGCAACAGAATGTGCTGCGGTTTCGCTTTCAAAACCTGATGCAACTAGTGGGTTAATAAAAGCCGATGAAATAAAGAAATTTTGTCAACAGTTTTCAAAAAGATAAAAATAAAACTTCACTGTAAAACATTGTGTTTTACAGTGAAGTTTTTTATATAAAGAAATAATTTGTGTCCCAGGCGGGAAGATAAGGGTTATGGCGAAGATAAATTTTATAGTCATCCCTTATTTGTAGAACGGTTTCAGGTATCGCAAAAATATCTTCGGTGCGGTGGTAAGCGGCGATTTGCAATTTAGGTTTGTGTTTAAGCATAGTGTCTTTGCTGCCTTTTATTGCTGCTATTTCTTCGCCCTCTACATCATATTTAATAAGTGTTACAGTATCACCTTTTAGTATAGCATCAACTGTTGTACACTCGGTTGGTGTACCTTTACCGATGCTTGAATTTCGTCCGCCTTTCATAGAAAAGTCAGTAACACCAACGCGGTCTGAAATACAGGCATTTATTCTTGTTATATTCGGTATATGTTCTGTGTTTGCATTTAATTTTTTAAAACTTTTATTATCAGGTTCACAAGCATAAATATGCTTATAGTTTCCGCCTGTTCTTTTAACAAAATCTAAAACAGTATCGCCGTTATAAGCTCCTAAATCTACAAATGATTCACTATTGCTAAGGTGTAAAAAAGATGTGTACGCTTCATCTGGAGAAACCTCGCAAGAATAAAGATATTTGGGGTCGCCTGTTATTTTGTAAAACACTAAATCGGAAAAGGTTTTCCTTGATAAATCATCGGCAAGAAGCGAGTATATTTTCTCAAATCTCTGTCGGTTTTGACGTGCATATTCAAGGTCAAAAATACCGCCGCCGTATACAGCAACTTCGGGTACATAAAGTTCTTGCTCAAGCGATATTTTTTTAATGTTTTCAAGAACTTCACATCTCGCTGAACCAAAGGCAACAAGCACTATCATATTTTGTAGACGCTTCTTTATACTACTGTAACTTTCAAGTGTAAAACCTCTGAATATTTTTGGTTTTACAAACCCATCACTCGCAAAAATGCCGCATACAGTTATGCCGTTGCTTTTGAGAATATCAAGTATCTTTTCTGCACCATTGCCCATACCGTAAAGGACAATAGGTTTGTTTGTTTTTTTTAAATACTGCCACAAGTCATTCATTTTAACATCCCATTTTGATTATTGGTTATATTATATTATGCATTTTATTAATTTACAAGTAGACATTTTATGAATTGTTTGGTATAATTAAGAAAAAGAAACATATTTTGGAGGAAAATAGAATGAAAAAAATCCTTTCTTTTGACTTTGGCGCTTCAAGCGGAAGAGCAATGCTTTCTACTTTTGATGGAGAAAAAATTGAAATCCGTGAAATACATCGTTTTAGTAATGATACCGTTATTCTTCATGGAACAATGTATTGGGATGTCCTACGCTTGTTCTTTGAAATTAAAACGGGTATAACAAAAGCGGTTAATGATGGCGGTTTTGATGCTATCGGCATTGATACATGGGGTGTTGACTTCGGTATGCTCGATAAAAACGGAAAATTGCTTTCGAATCCGGTTCATTATCGTGATGCAAGAACCGAGGGTATGCCTGAAGAAGTTTTCAAAATCATTTCTAAGGATGAACTTTATAAACTTACAGGAACTCAAACAATGCGTATTAATACCATTTATCAGTTAATGGCATTAAAACTTAAAGAGCCTGAACTACTTGAGCGTACAGATAAAATTCTTCTTATGCCAAACCTCTTTGCATATATGCTTACAGGTGAAATGAAGAATGAAGAAAGTATTGCTTCAACCACCAATTTATATGACCCTTATAAGAGAGATTGGAACTTTGATTTAATTAAGAAACTCGGTTTGCCCGAGCATATTTTTGCACCTATTGTTGAGGGTGGTAGTGTTTACGGAATGCTTTCGGATGAAATTTGTGAGGAACTTGGTTGCGATAAGGTTCCTGTAATTGCTGTTTGCGGTCATGACACTGCATCGGCTGTTGCGGCAACACCGAGCGATTCGGATGATTTTGTTTATATCAGTTGCGGTACTTGGAGCCTTTTCGGTATCGAGAACCCAACACCTATTATTTCTGATGAAGCATCAGAATCTAACTTTACAAATGAGGGCGGCTACAACGGAACAACCCGTTTCCTCAAGAACATTATGGGCCTTTGGCTTATTCAGGAATCTCGCCGTCAGTGGAAGCGAGAGGGCGAGGATGTAGGTTTTGACCAATTAGAGCAAGAGGCTTTGGCAGCAGAGCCGTTCAAGTGCTTTGTTGATGTTGATGACCCGATGTTTGAAGCAGCAGGAAATCTTCCCAAGCGTGTTCAGAAGTTCTGTGAGCAGACGGGGCAGTATGTACCTCAGACTCGTGGCGAGATTATGCGCTGTATCTATCAAAGTCTTGCTATGAAATATAAATATACCTTTAACGCGCTTAATGAACTTGGAAATAAAGAATATAAAAGAATCAACATTTTAGGCGGTGGTATTAAAGATAAACTGCTTTGCAGACTCACTGCCGATGCTTGTAATGTTGAGGTTCTTGCAGGTCCTTCCGAGGCTACGGTTATGGGTAATATAGCAGTTGCATATACTTCTCTTGGACTTATTAAAGACCTTAAGGATATAAGACGTGTTGTTTCAAATTCCACTGAACTTAAACAATATCTACCTGAAAATAGTGAAGAATGGAACGCTCCTTATGAGCAGTATTTGAAGATTTTAAACAGATAATAACGGAATAATATTAAAAAAGATAGTCTATTGCTATGCGCTTTAAAGTGAAAAATTTTAAAGTTTTATAGTATTTGGCTATCTTTTTGACTGATATGCAAAGTAATACAGCAAAAATTGTTAAAAACTGTTATTGAAATATACAAAAATTGACAAAAAATCTGTTTGATATTCGTGAGGCAATATTCATTTAGAGGTTGCATTTTTTGGTATATTGTAGTATAATGTTATATGTTGTTATGGGATGTTGTACTTTGATGTATAATGTTGAATAATAAATCAATCGACTTTATGGGAGCGGCGCATGGAAAAAACAAATCTGTTGATACTGGGTGCAGGTCAATACGGGCACATAGCCAAGGAAACAGCAGAAGCTATGAACCGTTTTGAAAAAATCGCCTTTCTTGATGATAATAGCCCGTTAGCAATAGGAAAGTTAGCAGAATATGATAATTTTAAAAACAAATATTCTTGCGCATTTGTTGCAATGGGGGACCCTATTGTTCGCGGCGAATGGATAGACAAACTGAAAGAATCAGGCTTTGAACTGCCTTGTCTTATTCATCCAAGGGCATTCATTTCGCCGTCTGCAACCTTGGAAAAGGGAATTATTGTAGAGGCAATGGCTTCGGTTAATACTGAGGCAGTAATAAAAGAAGGCACGTTGATTTGTGTAGGCAGTGTCGTTAACCATAACAGTGTGGTTAACGCTTATTGTCAGATTGACTGTAATGCAGTTGTAGCATCTAACGCAGTTGTACCTATGAGAACAAAAGTGCTAAGCGGCACGGTGTTTAAAAAAGGATAATAAAAGAACAGAGGTCTGTTTATGTATAAAAAATTCGGCAAAAGATTAATAGATATTTTTCTATCATTAATTGGTATCGTTGTGTTTTCGCCAATACTATTGATTTTGGTTATAGCAATTAAACTTGATTCACCCGGACCAATATTTTTCAAACAAAAACGTGTGGGAATCAATAAGTCACATTTCAATATTTTGAAATTCCGTACAATGCGTGTTGATACACCAAAAGATTGTCCAACACACTTGTTGAAAAATCCTGACCAATGGATTACCTGCGTAGGAGATTTTTTACGTAAAACAAGTTTGGATGAACTACCACAGATTTTTAATATATTAATGGGTCATATGTCTGTTATAGGCCCTCGCCCTGCATTGTGGAATCAGTATGATTTAATCGAGGAACGCGATAAGTACGGAGCTAATGATGTGCTTCCCGGTCTTACCGGTTGGGCGCAGATAAACGGTAGGGATGAACTTCCAATTGAAGTAAAAGCAAAATTAGATGGCGAGTATGTTGAAAAAATGAGTCTCTTCTTCGATATTAAGTGCTTTTTTGCTACCATTATCTCGGTTGTTAAGCATGATGGTGTTGTCGAGGGTGGAACAGGTGCTTTAGAAGAGAAAAATCAAGAAACGAAATAACATTAAATATAGCTTATAATAAGGAGTGAATGCATTTATGCAGAATTCAGAAACGGTTTCTACCCGTGAAATACAAGAGAAACTGATGGAAATATTAACATATTACCATCAGTTTTGTGTTGAAAATAATCTTGGATATGCATTAGCCGGGGGCACTTGCTTAGGTGCTGTTCGCCATAAAGGATTTATTCCTTGGGATGATGACGTAGATGTTTTTATGCTACGTGAAGATTATGAAAAATTGCAGGAGCTTTGGGAGAAGAATGCCGATACATCACGCTATGCATGTGTGCGTTCAAATGAAAGCATTAATATCCATCACTCTGCAATTGAGATAAAAGATAATAATACTACCTTCATTAATGGACATAGTGTTGATGATGATATTCATCACGGACTAATGATAGATGTTATTCCGTTGGATGGAGTGCCCACTTCAAAATGGCGTAAATTTGCTCAAATGGTGGACTCTATGATTTATTGTTGTTTTAATTTCCAACGTTTACCTGAACACAAGGGTAAGCTTGTTTATTATGCAACTAAAATTGCGCTTGGTGTTATTAAATCGCCTAAGTTAAGATATAAATTATGGAAAGGCGCGGAAAAGAGAATTGCCCGGTACGGAACTAAAAATTGTAAAGAGGTTGCTTCTTTTGGTGAGGGAACAACAATTATGCGAATGAGATTTCCAACCGAATGGTTTAAAAATGTTTCTTATCTTGAATTTGAGGGTAAATCTTTACCTGTACCGAAAGATGTGGATGAATATTTAAAAATTTCTTTTGGTGATTATATGCAACTACCGCCGGAGGAAGAACGCATTGCTAGACACACTACTGTATTTGTTGATTTAAATAACAGTTATACAAAATACAAGGGTATCCATTATTGTGTGAAAAAGTAAATTGCTTTTGAAAGATTTTGAGAGGAGCTTAGAGAATGCCTGATTATCCAATTGACATTGTAGTTCCGTGGGTGGATGGTTCAGACCCTAAGTGGCGCGCACAACGTGCTGAATACCGTCCTGAATCGAGCAGTGACAATAGTGAGGCCCGTTATCGCGAATGGGGATTGTTTCAGTACTGGTTTCGCAGCATAGAACTGTATGCACCTTGGGTGCGTAAAATTCACCTAATCACATGGGGTCATTTACCTGAATGGTTAAATGTGGAACATCCTAAACTTCATATTGTTAATCATAAAGACTATATTCCCGATGAATATCTTCCAACATTTAATGCAATTCCCATCGAAAATAATGTTCATCGTATAGAGGGTTTGGCAGAGCATTTCATTTTATTTAATGATGATGTATATCTTAGCAGACCAACGGTACCTGAAGACTTTTTTGTTAATGGTTTACCTGTAGATACAGCAGTGCTTAACTCTGTAACTATTTCGGATACAGTAAGTTTTATGCCTTATCTTGCGCTTAACTGTTTGGGTATTATTAATGAGAATTTTTCAAAGCGAGAAATGCTCAAAAAAAATGCTAAAAAATGGTTTAATCTTAAATATGGAAAATTAGCCTTATATAATGCATATTTTCTTCCCGGAACAAATATAGGCGGTTTTAGAAATTTCCACACGTGCGCTCCTTATCTTAAAAGCACTTTTGATGAGGTTTGGAATCGCTATCCCGAAGCTTTAGATAGTTCTTGCCGGAATCGATTCCGAAGCCGTGAAGACATTAACCATTATATTTTCCGTTATTGGCATCTAGCAAAGGGCGATTTTGAACCTGCAAAACCCAATTGTGCTTATCTTACCATAGGTGAAGATGATGCGTCTGCGGTTGAAGATGCATTACAAAATAAAAAATACAAGGTTGTTTGTGTTAATGATGACCCATCGGGTTTAAATTTTGCCGAAGGGCAAAAACGTTTTAAAGAAATTTTCGAGAAACGTTATCCAAAGCTCAGTGCATATGAAAAGTGAAATTATAAATTGATATAAACAAAGGGATATAAGTATTAATGAAATTAGCGAGAACAAAAAATACATTTCGCAACACCGCTTGGGGTGCGATTTATCGTGTTATTGCATTAGCGGGACCGTTTGTTATAAAAACCATTATTATTAAGAACATCGGTATGGAATATAGTGGATTAAATACATTATTTAATTCCATTTTAACGATGCTTAATCTTGCTAATCTTGGGTTTAGCAGTTCTTTAGTGTATACTATGTATGAAGCCGTTGCAAATGAGGACCATGCTGCAATTTGCGCAATGATTAACTTTTTCCGCAAGGTATACCGAATAATTGGATTTGTAATTTTAGGTTTAGGCCTTGCAGTAATGCCGTTTTTGCCAAAATTGGTTGGTAGCGAGTGCCCACCTGATGCAAATCTATATGTAATGTTTGGACTGTATTTATCGGCTACTGTGTTGGATTATGTGCTTTTCGGATATGTAAATGCAATTTTCTCGGCATATCAGCGTGAGGATACACGTCTTAAAATTATGACGGTTCGTTACATTGTTCAGTATGTGTTACAAATTGTTATATTAGCAGTTCTTAAAAACTACTATATTTATTTAATTACATTACCTTTGATGGTAATACCAAATAGTCTTGCAAATTACTATGCAGCAAAGAAACAATATCCGCAGATTCGTTGTGTCGGAACACCGAGCAAAGAAATAAAACGAAGCATTTATCACCGGGTTAGAACGCTTTTCGGACATACACTTGGTAACACTTTGCTTGTTAATGTGGATAGCATACTGATTTCTTCATTTTTAGGATTAACAGTACAATCACTCTACAGTAACTATTTCTATATTTTAACGGCAGTTAATGGCCTTGTTGAAATTCTTACTAATGGGTCTCGTGCGGGAATCGGCAACAAATTGATTGTTGATAGCGAAGAAGACAATCACAACTTATTCTTGGCAATGTCATACGGATGGGTTGCAATGATAGGTATGTGTTCGGTATGTATGTTGTGCCTCTATCAACCATTCATCGGCGGAGTGTGGATTGGTCCTGAAGGACTGATGGATACTCGGTTTGTTGTGTTTATGGCACTCTTTTTCTATACATGGATGTTTCGTGTATTGCAGCTTACCTATCGTGATGCGGCTGGGTTATGGACTAAAGACTGGTTGAAACCTATTGTAGCGATGGGAATAAAGCTGATATTCAGTGTTGTTTTAGTTAAATTAATGAATGATGTAATTGGAGTAATAATCCCAACAATTTTTGTACTTGCAATTGTTTACTTCCCGTGGGAAGCGCAGGTGCTTTACAAAAACTTGTTCCACCGCAGTTGGTGGGGATATTTCAAACGCATTCTTTCATATACAGCAATAAATTTTGGCAGCGCAGTAGTCTGTTGTCTGTTATGCTTATGGCTTGCCCCTGAAAATTCGCTTATAACATTCTTGATTAGATTAATAGTCGTTTGTATTGTTTTCCCGTCTATCTGGTTAATTACAACTTATCGAACCTACGAATTTAATTATTTATTCGGAATGATGAAACGTTTGTTAAAAAGAAGTATTAGTTAATAAAAGTTATAGAGGAGTAAAAAATATGGGTTTGTTTAACCGAGCAGACTGTAAAGCTAAAACACCGTCTTTTGTGGATAGCATTTTAAAAAGCAAGAGAGAGTATCCACTTGTTGATACGATTGTTTTAATATATGTTGCGGTTGTTTTCTTAGTCCAGATTTTATTTCAGATTTCACCTGTAATGACATTTTTGGCAAGCACACCTTTTTATAGTATGCAGGCATATTTAGGTGTGTTGGGCGGAGCGCTTATAGTTCTGGATTTATTTACAACAAAAAGAATCTGGCAAGGAAAATACAGTTTGTTCCTATATGCAATTTTGGTAGTTGCGGCATTAGCTTCTGTAAGAATGATTTCTTACGGCGTAAAGGAAAACTTGTTTAAACTTTGTTGGACCGCTATTCAATTCGTATTGGTATATTCGTGTACCTATCGTGTTGACCGTGAAATTTTCAAAAAATATTTGCGCATATACTTTTATGTTCTCTTTGGAATATGGTTTGTTGCTTGTTGTATTTCTGTATATCAATATATCAATCAGATTGGATATGTTTATGTAGTTAATCCCTTAGCAATGGATACAAGCGCTAACAGACAAGGCTTTTTTGATAATCGCCTTTTTGGTATTTTCTACACACTTAATCATGCGGCGTATGTTACATTACTGTTTTTAATAACAGGTTTTTTCTGTATTTTAAAAGAAAAGAAAATTTTCGTAAAAGTAATGATAGCTGTTGCAGAAGTTGTGTTGCTTTGCCATCTTATTTTATCATATTCCCGCAGTGCGCAGATTTCCTTTATGGTTTGTGTTTTAATTGTTACTTGGTGCCTTACAAGAAATGCAAACAAAGCATCTAGTAAGGTTTCTAAGGTTGTTTTGCCGATTATTGTTTCAGCTGTGATAACAGTGGGCGCTTTGCTAGGATGGAACTTATCAAAAACAACATTATCTTATGTGCCTTATTTACACGAAAAGTTAACATATAGCGAACAGAGTAGCACTTCGAATTCTTCTGAAACATCTTCTACTAATTCTTCTGAAAGCATGGGATCTTCAAACGCATCAACATCGTCAGATGGGAATGAAGGTCAACAGTCTAAACCCGAGTATAATGATAGTATTTTAGACCGTGAGGGCTTAGAGGATGATGTTTCTAACGGACGTTTCCAGATTTGGAAAGATTACGCTTCGCTATATAAACAAATTGGTTTAGTTGGACTTTCTCCCGGAAACTATATGCCCTATGTTATGGAGAACCATTCAGATTTGTTTATTGTTGAAGATATTCGCGTTAATTATCCAAGTAAATTTGAATCGGGAATTATTTATCATGGACATAGTGGTTATGTGAATGTATTTATAGGCACAGGTTTCTTAGGTATATTATCGTTAATTATATTTGCTATACTATGTATTGTTTTTGTCTTTGCAACTATTGCAAGAACAAAGAAACTCAGTTTCTTGTTTATCTGTTCTTTTTGTATCGTAGTGGCGGGTGCTATTTCAGCCGTGTTAGATGAGGGATTATTCTTCCAGAATACACCACATACAACATTGTTCTGGTTTGCTTTAGGCATTTTAATGAATCCGTTAATCAGTAAAAAGAAAACAGAACAAGAATCTAATTCGTAAAGCTTAAAAAATAATTATCGGATGTTACATTCCAAAAGGAAAGGCGAAATATTATGTTAGGCAAATTGAAAAAAATAATTTCAACAAGAAATGTTATGTTGCACACTCCACCAATGGGTGAGATACGCCACGTAACAGACGATGAGGTTAAACAATTGCAAGTTGTTATGTTGCAGATGATAAAGGATGTTGCTGCTGTGTGTGAGAAGCATGGTATTTGCTATATGGCAGATGGCGGAACAGCACTTGGCTCTGTAAGACATAAGGGTTTCATTCCTTGGGATGATGATGTGGACTTAATTATGCCACGTGATGACCTCAATAGATTTGTTGAGGTTTTTGATGAGGAACTCGGCGATAAGTATGAACTTGTCACTCCTAACTCTAAAGGTCATAAAGTTGCTTCGCTTATTACGGAGATTTATGCTAAGAACACCTATAAATCTAGTCTTCATAATATGGATAAAGATTTACCTCAGGGTGTAATGATTGATATTTTCCCACTTGAATATGCACCTCTTAATCCTTTTAAACGCAAAGTTAAAGGTATTGTAGCTATGATGTTACAGTATATTGCTGTTTCAGCAACATTTTATAACCTTTATAATACACCAACTAAAAAGGCATTCTTCTATCAGACAAAGGAAGGTAAATTCAACTATAATTTCCGTAGGATGATAGGCTTCCTTTTCTCTTTCAGAAGTTATGATAAATGGTGTAATACTTTTGACAGTTTTGTTCGCGGAAAGAAAGATACAGGACTTTGGTGTATCCCAACTGATGTTGGACACTATTTCGGGCATTTGATGCCCAAAGAAGTTTTCTATCCACCTATAAAAGGTCAATTTGAAGATATGGAAATTAATCTGCCTAACAATATTCACGAATATCTCGTGAATGCTTATGGTGACTATATGTGGATTCCACCTGTTGAACAACGCGAAAAGCATTGGACAGTTGGTTTCTGTATGGATGTTGCTAAAAAAGAGGCAGAAGAATCTAATAAAGAGGCATAATATATGCCTGATTCGGTTACACATTTTTATTTCGGTCGGCAGGTACTTTCGGTATTGCCGACCGAAATTGTAAATAAGATTGATATTCCGATTTTTGAACAGGCGTTACAGGGTCCTGACCCTTGGTCAACAATAGGTTTTTTCGGTGGTAGGGTAAAGAAATATTCGTCTTACAGCAATGTAATGCATAATCAAAAAACAGGTGAATTTTTATATACGCTAACAAAAGATGCAAAAAACAAACAGAGTGTATCGGTGTTTTCTTTTTTAATCGGTTTTCTTTGCCATTATAGTTTAGATAAAACGGCACACCCATTTATTATTTGTAAAGGTGGGGAGTATGATGGCACTGAAAATACCAAGCAAATGCGTGGCGGTCACGTTAGATTAGAACGCGCTATTGATAGTTTTTACATTCGAAAGGAATATGGAAAGATACCTTGGCATTTTTCTATGCCAAAAAATATATTTAAACTTAAGCGATTCCCAGAAGATTTAAGAAACACTTTAGAAATGGCTTTTGAGCAGGTATATGGTTTGAAGGATGGCTTTGATTTGTTTAACCGAGCTTTGCGCGATGAAAGACGGTTTTACGGATTAATGCAAGACCCATTTGGATTTGTACATTACCTTTTGCGTCCAATTAGTTTTGGCAAAACCAATTTTTCACTATTTTCATATTATCATCGGGATATAGATAATAAAAAAATTGACTATATGAATGAGCAACACGCAGTCTGGCATCATCCAAATGATTCTAAAATTGCCTCAAATGAGGATTTTTTCGAATTATTTGATAGGGCGAAGTCTGATGCGTATGAAATGATAGTTAAAGCTTATGGCATTATATTCGGTGGAAAAGAACTACAAGAATTACCATATGGCAATAGCAGTTATTCAAGCGGATTTGATTGTGATGATTTAAGAAACGATTCACCATTGACTTTTGAGCCTTTTGTATATAATAATAAATACAGGAATTGACAAACAAAACCTGAAGTGGTTTAGGAGGAGTAATTATGACAAAAAAACAATTTGATGTATTGGTAGCATTAGAAAAAGAACGAGTAATGCTTTCATATGAACAGTTGTCAAAATGCTGCGGCTTAGATATTGAGTATGTGAAGGAAATTGTTGAAGACCTTAAGGAGCAAGGTTTAATCGGCAATGATGGTATTACAGATGCAGGTGTAGAAGCACTTGAACCTTATAAAACTAAGCGAGTAATCTTTATAGCAGCAGGTTTTGGCTCACGTCTTCGTCCTGTAACTCTTGAAACTCCAAAACCTTTGGTTAAGGTTAACGGTACTCGTATTATTGATACCTTAATTGATGGTGTAATGGCGGCAGGAATTGAGGAGATTTATGTTGTTTGCGGATATTTGGGCGAACAGTTTGAACAACTAAAAGAAAAATATCCGAACATTAATCTTGTTACAAACACTATGTATACCGAAGCAAATAATATTTCTTCAGTATATTTATTGCGAGACCGCCTCGAAAACACCTATGTTTCTGAGGCAGATTTGTTGCTTAAGAATCCTATAATATTTGATAAGTATTTGTATCATTCGGTATATCTTGGTATCCCTACCAAAGAAACAGACGATTGGTATTTTAAAACCAACGAAGAGGGCATTATATATGAACTCGGTATCGAAAACACCGATTGCTATCAAATGCTGGGTATTTCATATTGGAGTAAAGAGGATGGCGCAACATTACGTGCGCATCTTGAAGAAAGTTTCCCGGCTCACAAAGATGAGGACTGGTGCTATGTTCCAATGGTGAAATATAAAGATATTTATCATGTTCATGTTCGTGAGTGTGAAAAAGAGGATATCAGGGAAATAGACCATTTTGATGAATTATGCGAGATTGACCCATCTTATAATTCATATCGCTAACGAATAACAATTTATAAAAACGTTTTAAAATTTTCATAAATTGCACAATAATGGAACACATGTAACTTCACTTAATGTTTTAAATTTGGTCCTAAAATCCCCAAAAATTAATATTAAAACACCGCTAAAAACAGATTTAGCGGTGTTTTTTATAATTTGCGGTGTAAAATTAGGGAGTTTTTACAAGAAAAGGCTTAAAAATGTAAAAAAATTAGTTAAAACATATAAGTTTGTATAAAAACATTGACATGTTCCAAAATTGGTGGTAAAATCTAAAATATGAACTTAATAGGTTTGGGATTCAGTTGAAGTGGGGTGAAATGTGTGTCTAAAAAAATGCTTACGCGAAAACAATTTGATATATTGACTTGTATGGAACGTAGCAAGAAACCGCTTACGCAACGTGAACTGGTAGCGGCGGCACATATGTCACTCGGTTCGGTTAATCGTACTGTTGCATCACTACATGAGGAAGGCCTTATTGATGATAATGGACTTACAGGAAAGGGATACACTGCGCTTGAACCCTACCGTGTAAAAAGAGCAGTATTTTTAGCTGCGGGGTTTGGTTCACGCCTTGTCCCTGTAACACTCAATACCCCAAAATCACTCATTAGAGTAAAGGGAACACGAATAATAGATACACTTCTTGATGCTGTAATTAGTGCGGAAATTGAAGAAATCTATATCGTGCGTGGATACTTAGGCGAACAGTTTGACCAATTGCTTTATAAGTATCCTACTATTTCTTTTATTGAAAATCCTATTTATAACGAATCTAATAACATTTCTTCTGCCATGTGTGCAAGGCATCTTATCCAGGGGGCGTATGTATTAGAGGCAGATTTGGTGCTTTTTGATAAAAATCTCATTCAAAAATACCAGTACACCTCTAATTTTTTAGGTGTGCCTGTTAAGAGCACGGATGACTGGTGCTTTGAAACAAAAAATAATGTTATTACCAAATTGAAGGTTGGCGGTACTAATTGCCACCACGTTTTTGGTATTTCTTATTGGAATGAAGAAGATGGCATTAAGTTATACGAAGATATTAAGCGCGTATATGAAATGCCGGGTGGAAAAGAAAGATTCTGGGACCAGGTTGCTCTGGAATATTGTCAAGAAAACTATCGTGTGGAAGTGCGTGATTGCAATTTTGAAGATATTGTTGAAGTTGACAGTATATCTGATTTAAAGAAACTTGACCCCAGTTATCTATAAAAAAACAAAAAATGAATTACTCAGGAGGTAATTTAAATGAACAGAAAAACAGTTAAATCGATGGTTGCAGTTATGCTTATGTTAGTTGTAGTGCTTACTACTATGCTTACAGGCTGTACTGCCGGCAAGGAAAGCATTTTAATCTTTACCAGTGTTGAGGACTATGTTATCGAGGATATGAATGCTCGTTTGAGCGAAACATTCCCTGATTACGATATCACAGTCGAATATGTATCAACAGGTAATCACGCTGCTAAGTTATTAACTGAGGGCAAAAACACTGAGTGTGATATCAGTTATGACCTTGAGTATGCTTATTTGGCACAGTTAGCTGATGCAGGTGTTTTAGCAGATTTATCTGAATATGATACAAGCATCTACTCAGAAGATACAGTTGCAGGTAAAAACTATCTTATTCAGTGCCGTGTTGGTGGTGCGGTTATAGTTAACACCGAAGTTTTGAAAGAAAAGAATCTTCCTGAACCTACAAGTTATGAAGACCTTCTCAAACCCGAATATAAGGAACTTATTTCTATGGCAAACCCCAAATCTTCGGGTACAGGATATATGTTCTATAAGTCATTAGTTAATGCTTGGGGCGAAGAAAAAGCATTAGAATACTTTGATAAATTGACTCCAAATGTATTACAGTACACCTCTTCAGGTTCAGGACCTGTAAACGCTTTGTTACAGAAGGAAGTAGCTATCGGTCTTGGAATGACATCTCATGCCGTTACACAGATTAACGAAGGTGCACCTCTTAAGGTATTATTCTTCGAAGAAGGCTCTCCCTTTACTTTATACGGTCAATCAATGATTGCAGGAAAAGACGAACGCGAATGTGTTAAAGAGGTATTTGATTTCTTAGTTAATACCTACAGTTATGAACTTAATGAAAAGTTCTTCCCTGAAAAGATGTTTAAGGACAAGTCATATAAAGTTGAAAATTATCCTGAAAACATTGTATACAGTGATATGAGCAATAACACTATTGAGGAAAAAGAAAAACTATTAGACTTGTGGAAGTACTAATTATACATTAAAATTGAGGAGTAAATAATGGAAACAAAACTCGTTACAAAAGACCTTGAAATGGTTTTTGATGGCAAACGAATATTAAACAAAGTTAATTTTGAAGTGATGGATGGAGAGTTTCTCTCCATCCTAGGACCTTCGGGTTGCGGTAAAACAACCATCTTGCGTATCTTAATCGGCCTCTTGGAGCCGACAGGTGGCGTTGTTTATAAGGACGGAGAGGATATAACAAACAATCCCCCTGCATCAAGAGGTATGGGTATTGTGTTCCAAAACTATGCACTGTTTGAGAATATGACAGTTCTGCAGAATGTTGAATATGCTCTCAAAATCCGTAAAGAAAACAAGAGCAAGGAAGCAAGAAAAAGAATTAGTGAAGAAGCTCTTAAGATGATTGAGAATTTAGGCTTGTCCGACCATATTAATAAAATGCCTACTATGCTTTCGGGCGGTCAGCAGCAACGTGTTGCCATTGCGAGAACTATGGTTTTAAATCCTGATATAATTCTTTTTGATGAGCCTATGTCGGCACTTGACGTTGAAACCAGACTTTCACTTCGTGCAGAATTAAAGCGCATACAAAAAGAATTCGGTACCACAATGATTTATATCACGCACGACCAGGAAGAAGCATTTGCTATGTCAGACCGTATTATGATTATGCGTGAAGCCAATGTTGTTCAGTTAGATACTCCTGAAAATATTTTGGCTAATCCTGCTGATGAATATGTAGAATCTTTTGTTTTGAGAAATCTTCAAATCAAAATTGATTCTCTGCAGAAGTGTGTGAGGAAAGACAAATGACAGCAGCAGTAAATGTAAATAAAAAGAAAAGATACTCATTCGGTAAGGCTGAAATTACAAAAATAGTTTTTGCCTTGGCTTTTGTATCGATGGTATTTATTCCGCTTGGACGTATGTTCAGTTATATGACTGTGGATAGTATCAAGCGTGTAGTATCATCATCGGTATTTGGTGAGGCGATATGGCATTCATTTCTTTCGGCCGTGTTGGCTACTGTAATCACTGTTGTATTAGCATTTTTGTTAGCAATGAGTGTTGAGAGAACGAACATTCCTTTAAAAGGGTTATTTGGAATTATCTTTGTGTTGCCAATGCTTATACCATCAATTTCACACGGTATGGGTTTGGTAATCTTGTTTGGTAACAATGGTATCCTTTCACGTTTTCTCAATTTAAGCGGAAATATTTACGGATTAGGCGGTATTGTGCTTGGTTCTGTATTATATGCATTTCCGGTAGCCTACTTAATGTTGGCAGACGTTATTCATTATGAAGATGGTTCTGCTTATGAAGCGGCACGTGTTTTAGGCGTTCCTAAAATCCGTCAGTTTACAGCCATTACACTTCCATTCTTGAAAAAGCCATTAATTTCGGTTGTGTTTACAATTTTTACACTCATTATAACCGACTACGGTGTTCCGTTAATGGTTGGTGGTAAGTATACAACTGTAGCAACAGTAATGTATCAGGAAGTAATAGGACAACTTGATTTCGGTAAGGGTGCCGCTTATGGTACTTTGTTGTTAATTCCTGCAGTAGTTGCATTTGTTGCCGACCTTGTTAATAAAGACCGCGGCAACTCAGGTTTTGTAACAAAACCTTGCGAGAATTCTAAGAGTAAGACACTTACTGTTGTAGCGCTTGTTTTCTGCATCGTTATTGCTTTGGCAACATTATTACCGATTTTCTCTTTTGGAGTTTTGGCATTTGCAACTGACTATCCAAATGACCTTTCTTTCACTTTGGATAATGTACAGCAAGCCTTTAACCTAAAGGCAGATAATTACTATATAAATTCTGTTTTAATTGCGTTCTTTACAGCCATAGTGGGCGTGTGCCTGTCGTTTATGACGGCTTATCTTTCTGCAAGAATGAAATCAAAGTTATCACGTTTCTTGCATCTTTCTTCTATGACTTCTGCGGCAATTCCAGGTATGGTATTAGGTTTGTCGTATGTATTGGTGTTTAATAAAACTCCAATTTACGGTACAATTATCGTGCTTGTATTGGTTAATATTATTCACTTTATTGCTTCACCCTATTTGATGATTTATAATTCATTATCTAAAATAAATGAGAATTTAGAGGGTGTTGCTCATACAATGGGAATTAAGCGCTCACAGTTGATTCGTGATGTTCTTATCCCACAGTGTAAATATACACTTTTAGAAATGTTCTCATATTTCTTTGTTAACTGTATGATGACCATTTCGGCTGTATCCTTCTTGGCAACAACAAGAACAAAGCCGATTTCACTTATGATTAATCAGTTTGAAGCACAGATGCAGCTTGAGTGCGCTGCTGTTGTTTCGCTTATGATTTTGGCAACAAACCTTATTATAAAAGGTGTTGTGCACCTTTTAAAGAGTCGTCAAAAGAAGCAAGTAAAAGATTAATATGATAAAAAAGAGAGATTCATTTTGAAGTGAACCCCAAAGTTTAGACAAAATTAAATATTAAATTGCAAGTGAATGAGTTCGGTATTGCACCGGGCTCATTCCTTTTAGTTTTAAGGATATACGTTCATTGTTGTAGTAATGAATATATTTCTTTAATGCATCA
>JAZUMI010000005.1:0-10273 GCA_045603505.1 Acutalibacteraceae bacterium | reverse complement strand
CAAACAAGGACGAGGGCACTGTTTACGAGCATCTTAAGAGAGCTATCAGCTTCTCCATGAATCACCTTGCCGCTCACGGTATGCCTGCAGGTCTTTCCGCTGACTGGAACGACTGCCTGAGAATGGGTGCACAGGGCGAGTCCACCTTCGTTGCATTCCAGCTCTACTGGGCTCTCAAGATCATGCGCACCTTCTGCGAGCACAAGAATGATGAGATTTACATCAAGTATCTCGATGAGCAGGCTGAGATTCTTTACAAGAACATTCAGGACAACTGCTGGGATGAGGACAGATTTATCCGTGGTATCCGTGACAACGGCGTAAAGGTCGGCGCAAAGGCTGACGTTGAGGCTAATATGTGGCTCAACCCCCAGAGCTGGTCGGTTGTTTCCAGATTTGCAAGCGAGGAGCAGGCTGAAAAGGCAATGAACTCCGTGCATGAGATTCTGAATACTCCCTACGGCGCAAAGCTTCTGGAGCCGCCCTACAAGGAGCATTACTTCGACGGCGCACTGATGCACATTTTCAATGCAGATACCAAGGAAAACGGCGGTATCTTCTCGCAGCCGCAAGGTTGGTTAATACTTGCCGAAACCTTACTCGGCAACGGAAACCGAGCATATAAATACTACCGTGCCGCCTGTCCCGCCGCATATAACGATAGAGCCGAGAAACGAGCTATGGAGCCTTATGTTCACGGTCAGTTTATCGAGGGAAGTGCAAGTCCTTTCTCGGGCAGAGCTCATGTGCATTGGCTAACAGGCACCGCATCAACCGTTATGGTGGCAAGCGTTGAGGGTATTTTAGGCATTAAGCCCTCGGCACACGGAATTGTTATCGAGCCTTGTATACCGAGTGATTGGAAACACTTCACTTTTGAAAAGCTATTCAGAAATAAAAAGCTTTTCGTTAGCGTTAACAACCCTGACGGAAATCAAAAGGGTGTTAAGAGTGTAACCGTTAACGGAACGGCGCTTGACGGTAAATTTATATCAGAAGATATATTAAAAGAAACAAATGAAATTGTTATTACAATGTAAAAAAGAAACCTCTCGAAATTCGAGAGGTTTCTTATTTTATTGAATTATATTCTTTATCCAAATTCTTTTTTTAACTAAAATTCCGCCAACGAGGCATTTTATAAATTCCAATCCCTTAACTATAAGGAAAATCGGAACTATCGGCACCTGCGTGAAGTTCGCAAGGATAATTGCGGCGGGTACCGAAACAAGCCAGGTAAACATACTATCAAACGCAAAGGTTATTCCCGTTCTTCCGCCCGAGCGGATAGTGAAATAACAAGCATGAGCAAAGGCCTCTATCGGCATAACCGAGGCTACGATATATAAGAAGCTTTTTGCAAAGGCTCTCACCTCCTGCTCGGTGTTATACATTTTGGGGATATATGGCGCAAACGCCGCCAAAAGTGTTCCCATAACCGCACAGGTAAGCACCGAAAGGATAATTAGTCGCCAAGCGTTTTGGTTGGCTTCTTCTATTTCATTTGCACCTAAGTTTTGCCCCACCACTATTGCAATAGCGCTTCCCATACTGAGATACACAACGCTAAATAGAGTGTTTGCCGTGTTAGCAATGTTTGCGGCGGCAACTACCTGCAAACCCCTTACCGAATAGCACTGCAAGAGTGTTGCCACTCCAAGCGACCATAAGCATTCATTAACAAGAAGAGGTAAACCCTTTGTTATTATACCGTAGGTCAGTTGCTTTGGAACATAGAGGCTCGAAAGTGCACCCTTCATAAAGGGGAATTTTTCTCGCTTCACTCTTACTGCAATTATAAGAATTGCAGTTTCAACAAAACGGGATAGTGCGGTTGCTATTGCGGCACCCGCAACGCCAAGACGCGGGAACCCGAATTTACCAAATATAAGAAAATAGTTAAAAACAACGTTAACGCATATTGCCGCAACACTCGCCGCCATTGGCATCTTTGTTTCGCCCGTTTCACGAAGCGTACTCGCATAGATTTGGCTTATGGTAAACGGAATTAAACCTACTAGCATTATTTTCAAATACCTAAGTGCAAAGGAAATAGTTGCCGATGCCTCCTCGGGCGCAGTATCCTTTGCTAAATAAAGTGAAATAAGTTGTTTTGGAAATACAAGGAAAATAAATGCCGCAATCAAGAGCAACAAAAAGCCTAATATAACCTTTGCTCTAAAGCAATGACGAACACCGTCATTATCCTTTGCCCCCGCATACTGTGTTGAAAAAATGCCGACACCCGCCATTCCGCCGAACACAGCCAACGAAAAGACAAACAGTAGTTGGTTTACTATTGCAACTGCCGACATTTCTAGCGTTCCAATTCTGCCAACCATAACATTATCGAGCAGATTAACAATATGCGTAACCGCATTTTGTACGATAATCGGCACGGTTATAGCGATAACCTTTGAATAAAACTCCTTGCTTCCTATTATATTTTTTGAAAGTTTCATTTTTTGCCTCATACAAACACCCGCCGTTTTCGGCGGGCGTTTTTTGTTTTATTTTTTGATATTAAATCTTTTTAAAATTTCATCGTTTTGGGTTATAATCTGTCCCATACCGAAAATAAGGAACATTGAAATCGCCGCAAGAACTATTCCTACTATGAAAAGCATTACCGCAATAAAGATGAAGAAACTATCAAGCAATGAAAGTACTACACCTATACCTAAAAACGCAAGTAAAATAATTGCGGCAACAACAAAAGATACTATCTTGATTATCTTGCCGAGGTTGTTTAAAAAACCATCCTCTACAATCTTTACATAATCAAGCACACTTTTTCGTTTAGGTTCTTCGAAAGTTGTTGAACTTATATCTTCGAAAGTTGCAAATTCATACTCGAATTCAATATCTTCTTTTTTCTTTCTTGCCAAAGTTATCTCCCCTTCACAAGCAAAAAATTATACCTTTTCAACACCGATGGTGATTTTTTCGCCGCCGATATCCCATTCCTTTGTGTATCCCTTAACTTCTGCTTTAATAAGACTATCCGCCAAGGTATCTCCTACTATATCAACACTGCGTTCTACCGCAACTTCCACAGCTTTACCCTCACCCGAAACGGTGATGTTTATGTGGTCCATAACATTAAAGCCTGCTTCTTTACGCATAGTTTGAATTTTGCTAACGAGCTCTCTTATATAACCCTCGGTTATAAGTTCTTCTGTAAGATAAGTATCAATAGCAACTGTTATTCCTCTATCGTTAACGGTATAGAATCCTTCTTTTTCCTTTGCTTCGATAAGCAAATCTTCAGCAGTAAGCTCTACCTTGCCCGATGCAAAATCGAAAACGAGCGCGCCGTTTTCATCAAGCTCTTTCTTAGCAGCATTACCGTCAAGTTCGGAAAGTGCAGTTCTGATTTCGCCCAACTGTTTGCCATACTTTGGACCAACAGTTTTAAGTTGAGGTTTGAACTGATAGGTAACAAAGTTGCTCACCTCATCGGCAAAACTTACGTTCTTAATATTAAGCTCATCGCTTATAATCTCGGTGTACATATCATCGAGCGCACCCTCGCACTTAACATACATATTGTTAAGCGGCTGGCGGTTCTTGATAGCCGAGCCATTTCGAGCCGAACGACCGAGAACAACAATCCCTAAAACCTTATCCATATTGGCTTCAAGATTTGCATCAATCGCCTTCTCATCCACCTCAGGGAAATCGCACAAGTGAATGCTAATCGGCGCACTATTATCAACACTTCTAACGAGATTTTGATAGATATTCTCTGCCATAAACGGTATCATCGGAGCTGCCGCCTTAGCGGTGGTAACAAGTGCGGTATAAAGGGTCATATAAGCGGTAATCTTATCATCTGTTAATTCCTGTACCCAATAACGCTCTCTGCCTCTTCTAACATACCAGTTGCTCATCTCATCAACGAATTCCTGTAAAGCCCTTGCAGCTTCGGGAATTCTGTAATTAGCAAGATTTGTATCAACCGCTTTTACCATAGAATTTAGTCTTGACATAAGCCATTTATCCATAACAGTCATCTTGGCTTCATCAAGGGTATATTTAGTTGGGTCAAATTTATCTATTTCGGCATAAAGCACATAGAAAGCATAGGTGTTCCAAAGAGTACCCATAAACTTTCTTTGTCCCTCGGTTACGGCTTTAGAATGGAAACGGTTGGGAAGCCAAGGAGCTGAGTTGGTATAGAAATACCAACGGATAGCATCCGCGCCGAAAGATTCGAGCGCATCAAACGGGTCAACCGCGTTGCCCTTTGACTTACTCATCTTCTGACCATTTTCATCCTGAACGTGACCGAGAACGATAACATTCTTAAATGGAGCTTTATCAAAGATTAAGGTTGAAATTGCAAGAAGTGAATAGAACCAACCTCTCGTTTGGTCAACCGCCTCAGAGATAAAGTCTGCGGGGAACTGAGCCTCGAAAAGCTCTTTATTTTCGAACGGATAATGGTGCTGAGCAAAAGGCATTGAGCCCGAGTCAAACCAACAGTCAATAACCTCGGGAACACGGTGCATTTCGCCGCCGCACTTATCACACTTAATGGTAACTGCATCAATATATGGTCTGTGAAGTTCGATTTCATCAGGGCAGTTATCCGACATTGCCTTTAATTCTTCAATACTGCCTATTGAATGCAAATGACCGCATTCACACTGCCAGATATTAAGGGGTGTTCCCCAATATCTGTTACGTGAAATACCCCAATCTTGAACATTTTCGAGCCAATCGCCAAATCTTCCCTTACCAATGCTCTCGGGTATCCAATTTATTGTGTTATTATTCTTAATAAGGTCATCCTTAACGGCGGTCATCTTAATAAACCAAGACTCACGAGCATAATAGATAAGTGGAGTATCACATCTCCAACAGAAAGGATAATCATGCTCGAACTTAGGAGCATCAAAGAGAAGTCCCCTTGTTTCAAGGTCAACAAGAACGTCCTTATCTGCATCCTTAACAAACTTACCTGCAAAAGGAGTTTCCTCGGTCATATTACCCTTGCCGTCAACAAACTGAACGAAAGGAAGTTCATACTTTCTGCCAACCTTAGCATCATCCTCACCGAATGCAGGGGCGATATGAACGATACCTGTACCGTCAGTCATAGTAACATAACTGTCACAAGTTATATAGTGACCTTTTTTATTCTGCTTTTCGCAAACAGGCTTAACGCACTCAAAGAGCGGTTCATACTCTTTATATTCAAGGTCTACACCCTTATATTCCTCGATAATCTCATAAGCGGGGGTTTCCTCGCTTGAAAGTTTTGATAGCACCTTATCTGCAAGTGCCTTTGCAAGATAGTAAACATATCCGTCATTAGCCTTAACCTTGCAGTAGGTTTCATCGGGGTTAACACAAAGTGCAACGTTAGAGGGAAGAGTCCAAGGAGTTGTGGTCCAAGCAAGGAAATATGCATCCTCGTTTGCTACCTTAAAGCGAACAACCGCACTTCTCTCCTTAACATTTTTATATCCTTGAGCAACCTCGTGCGAGGAAAGCGGAGTTCCACATCTTGGGCAATAGGGCACGATTTTAAAGCCTTTATACAAAAGGCCTTTATCAAAAATCTGCTTTAATGCCCACCATTCCGACTCAATAAACTCGTTATGATAGGTAACATAAGGATTATCCATATCTGCCCAGAAGCCAACGGTTTTTGAGAAATCTTCCCACATTCCCTTGTACTTCCAAACGCTTTCCTTACAATGCTCAAGGAAGGGTTCTAATCCATATTCTTCAATTTGCTCCTTACCGTCAAGCCCTAAAAGTTTTTCAACCTCAAGTTCAACGGGGAGACCATGGGTATCCCAGCCTGCCTTTCTTGGCACCATGGAGCCTTTCATTGTTCTATAACGAGGAATCATATCCTTGATTACACGTGTTAGCACGTGACCGATATGCGGCTTTCCGTTTGCAGTTGGGGGGCCATCATAGAAGATATAAGGAGTTCCGTCCTTTCTTTCTTCTATGCTTTTTTCGAAGATTTTCTCCTTGTCCCAAAATTCTTTGATTTTCTTTTCTTCCTCAACGAAGTTTACATTTGGAGATATATTTTTATACACTTTTCTCTCACTCTACCTTGAAAAAATTATATCAATATTTAGGGTGACAAGATTTGAACCTGTCACGCCTGACAAATAATAATTTTTAGTTTTTTCTTGCCTCATCATTTGTAATACGTCAGTATTACGGCATTCTTCGGCCGCGCCTCTCCAAAAAATCATTTATTTGGCAGGTCGAAGAATTTCTCTTAGCCACCTTTTTTTGAAAGGCGCAGCGTGAAATTTGTAGTAAGGCTGTCGCCTTACAAAAATAAGCGCAAGAAAGAAAATAAAAGGTGGCAAGCGAAATCGTAATAGGTTCGAATCTTGTCACCCTAAGGCTCTTGGCTTAGCAAGAGCCCATTTTAATCTTTACGCTTTTGATTAATCGTTGCTTGAAGTAATAGTAGGCTGACGAAGTGCCGCTCTTGTTTTGCGAACTTCGCCGATGTTTGCGGTAAGACCTTCGTCTGCACGACGCATAATATCATCAACGAAATCCTGAGCTGCTTTGCGCATCTCACGACTCTTGGTTTGCGCATTAGCAATGATTTCTGCAGCCTTGTTCTGAGCCATCTTAACGATTTCCTCTTCTGCTACAATTGCTCTTGCTTTCTCCTCAGCACTGCGAACGATACCATCTGCCTCGCGTTTTGCATTTGCGATAATGTCTGCTCTGTCTGCAACGATACCCTTAGCCTGCTTAATTTCTGCAGGAATGTTAAGGCGAATATCATCAACTACCGCACGAAGCTTCTCAATATCTACAACAGTTTTTTTACCGGGAATTTTGATACCGCTATCAAGAACCTCATCAAATTGTTCTAATAATTCATCCAGTGTCATTTCTTCTTCCTCCGTTTTAAAAAAATTTTAATCTAACCTATCCTATCTGTTATATCTTTGAGTATAACAGCAGGAACAAAACCCGATATATCTCCGCCCATACCGGCAATCTGTTTTACCATACTTGAGCTAAGATACATATTTTGCTCAGCAGTTGTTAAAAACAAGGTTTCAACATTTGGGTTAAGTTTTTTATTGGCAAGTGCCATCTGGAACTCATACTCAAAGTCCGACATAGCACGTAAACCCTTAATAATAGCATTTGCGCCACGTTTTGCGGCATATTCTGCGAGAAGCCCATCAAAAGCATCTACCTCGATGTTCTTGTGGTCTGCCACGCATTTTTCTATCATTGCAACTCTCTCTTCTGGTGTGAAAGAGCATTTTTTTGCGGCATTATTCATAACAACAACAATAAGTTTATCAAACATTCCTGCCGCTCTTGTAATTATATCGATATGCCCCATAGTAACAGGGTCAAAACTACCCGGACATATTGCTATATTCATATTTTTTCCTTCCTTCTGTAACAGGTTACAAAAACCTTTCCGTAACGATATTCCTTTGCCACTGCAAATTCCTTAACCTCACTCGGAAGTTTTATTTCCTTTGGATGTTCACAGAAAATTACACCATATTCACTCATAACATCCGCCGCTTTTTCAAGTGCTTTTTCAAAAAGTCCTGCAGCATAAGGTGGGTCAATAAAAGCAATATCAAAGGTATCCTTAGTCATACAGAGAAAAGATGCAAAGTCACCACTGATAACCTTGGCATTTTCTTCTAAACCTGTTGCCGAAAGGTTTGCGCGTATATGTTTAATTGAGGCTGCGCTGCTATCAACAAAGGTAGCCGATTGTGCACCTCGGCTTAAAGCCTCAATACCAAGTTGTCCCGACCCTGCAAAAAGGTCTAACACTCTTCTTCCCTCTACATCAAACTGAATTGCGCTAAAAATTCCCTCTTTAACCCTTTCGGGTGTGGGGCGCACATCCATTCCTTCGGGCGCAGAAATTTTTTTACCGCCTGCCGTTCCCGTTATAACTCGCATAATATCACCAAAAACTCGATTTAAAAGGTTTGCGCAAAACACATAGTTCTTCCGCATTATAACCTACTCTATTATCCCACGAAACACCCTCATTTGTCAACAGTTTTTTCTTTCTTTAATATTTATATTAAAGAATCTTATTTTTGCCTTTTTTTCGATTGACTTTGTATTAGATAAGTGCTAAACTAATAGCCGAAGTATTTTTTATTGCAACTTAAGGTTGCTTTTGAGGTGAATTTTGTGGAGATTTTAATTTCGCTTTCGGTTGTTCTGCTTTCGGGACTTCTTCTGTCCCGTATTGCAAAACTTGCAAAACTACCTGCCGTTACGGCTTACCTTGTAGCCGGCATTGTAATCGGACCCTATTTTCTTGGAAAATTAGGTGTTGATGGACTCGGTTTTACAAGTATGCACAAGGTAGAAAGTTTTTCTCTCTTGTGCGATATCGCACTTGGTTTTATCGCTTTTTCAATCGGAAATGAGTTTCGACTCGGCCAACTGAAAAAAACCGGAAAACAAGCAACGATAATAGGAATTATACAGGCTGTTTTTACAACTATACTCGTTGATGCTGCGCTAATTGCTCTGCATTTCGCTTTCCCCGATAAACTCTCCCTTCAATCCGCAATCGTTCTCGGTGCAATCGCATCAGCAACTGCTCCAGCCGCAACGCTTATGGTTGTAAGACAGTATAAGGCAAAAGGTGCTCTTACCGATATTCTTCTGCCGATAGTTGCTCTTGATGATGCTGTTGGTCTTATACTCTTTGCTATTTCGTTCGGTGTAGCAAAAGCTATGACCTCGGGACATGTAGATGTGCTTTCTGTAATTCTTGAACCAATCATCGAAGTGGTTCTTTCTTTAGGGCTAGGCGCTCTTATGGGATATATTTTCTCGTACTGCGAGAAGTTCTATCACTCCCGCTCGAAAAGGCTTTCGGTTTCGGTTGCCTTTGTTCTTCTTACTGTCGGTCTTTCCATGATAGAATTTGATGTTTTCGGCGTACACGTTGCCTTTTCTTCACTTCTCGTTTGTATGATGCTCGGAACTATCTTCTGTAATGTGTGTGATTTTTCTGCCGAACTTATGGATAGGGTAGACCGTTGGACCGCTCCGCTTTTCATCATCTTCTTTGTATTAAGCGGTGCAGAACTTGAACTTTCGGTTTTCGCCGATATAACAATCGTTTTAATCGGTGCAGTTTACATTATTTTCCGTTCATTCGGTAAGTATTTCGGCGCATATATAAGTTCAAAAGCTACAAACTGTGATGAACACATTGTAAAATATCTCGGCATAACCCTTTTGCCACAAGCCGGCGTGGCTCTCGGTATGGCTATGAAGGCATCCACCCTCTCGGGTGACGGCAGTCTCATTCGAAACATCACACTTTTTGCCGTACTTATTTACGAACTTGTCGGTCCTCTACTTACAAAAATCGCTCTTACAAAAGCGGGTGATATCAAGCCCGAGGGCAAAACAAGCGCTCGTACGCTTCATCATCTTTTCCACCACAACACACATCATTAAACAACAAACCGCAGAGCGTACGCTCTGCGGTATCTTTTTTTATTTTTGAAGGTTTGCCATATACTCCTGATACTTCTTATCTACAAAATCAAAAACTTCTTTCTTATCTGTTTTTTTAAAGTAATGGATAGTCTTTAATAAATTAAGTTCTCTTGTTGTGAGCGAAGAAACCTCTTCTTTTTGCTCTTTTGTTTTTAAGGGTTGTTTCTGCTTTGGTGGCGGAACACAATTAAGCAAATCCATCAAATCAACCTCAAGCGCTTCGGCTACTTCTGAAAGCATTTTAGCCGAGATTTCGCCCTTTCTCTCCCTCATCGCATAGGTTGAAGCCTTAAGGCCTAATTTTTCCGCCAATTCGCCCTGTGTTAAGCATCTGAACTTTCTGTATGCTGCAACACTTTCGTTTATTTTACTCATAGCTTCTCCCCTCATTTCTTAATTACTACTTCTGTATTATATCATTGCTAAGCTCTTGTATCAAGATTTTTTTAAAACAAAACCCGAAGAAGATACTTCATAAAGAAGTTTTCTCCTTCGGGATTTTTCTTCCTTTAGTACACACATCATCAGCACCGGTTAAAAGCAAACACGAACAATCCAAACCTGATTTTAAATGGTGGATTTTCGTCTTTGCTTTGTTAAAACACTCGTTAATCCGACAGCCTACTAATGACGACAAACCGAAAAGCGCCGAAATTATGCCATTTTAGGCAGATTCGGATTATTCGTGTTTGCTTAATTTTCGGAAAACTCTTGCGAGTCCGTGCTCACACAATGTGAGTACTAAACATATTTAACGCTT
>JAZUMI010000004.1:0-7789 GCA_045603505.1 Acutalibacteraceae bacterium | reverse complement strand
TCCACTATTATGCATCGCTTTTCGGTAAAACCGATGGTGCCACAATTGAAAACATTTTCCTTTTGAATGCTAATATTAACAATACCGTAGTTGGTCAGCACGCAGGCGTAGGCGGTTATTTTGATGGCGGTCCGCAAATTATTATCAGAGACCAGGTTGATGACCAGGGTGCCGGTGCTCTTATTACATTTGCCTACGGAACAACCATCAATGGCTGTGGTATGACAGGTAAGGTAACCTCAAGAGCAAACTGTACAGCAGGTCTTGTTGGAAGACTTTTGGAAGGCTCTTCGATGACTAACTGTTTTGCCGATGTTACTATAACGGCTAACGGTTTCTGGACAAATGGTGGTCTTGTTGGTCAGGTAAGCGATTCTACAGTTGATAGCTGTATGTCCAAAGGTACCGCTTATGCGGCAGGTAACAAGCCTTATGTTGTTCTTGGTATCAGAAATGCCGGTAGTGCTATTTCGGGTCTGGTAGGAAATATAAATAAAAATTCTGTTATCAGTAACTCATACAGTGAGCTTGTGTTCAAAAAAGATAAGAACGGTCATCTTGTTGCACAGGATGCTTTTTGCTTCAGTGAAGAGGATGAAGGAACGGTTGAAAACTGTTATGCAACAGGTACTATTGAGGGTAACGGCGGTGTTGAGGCTTCTAAATCATCTTCAAACAACAACTGGGTACTTGATATTTCGGGTATGAAACAGGCTACCTTTGATTTTAAGGCAGGAAGCAAGGCAGAAATTCTCGCAGCATTTAAAGGTCTTGATGGTTGGGATACTTCGGGCGAACTTCCGAAACTTACCGCTCTTACATATATAACGAAAGGCGGCAAACTTGAGGGCGATAGTGTAGGTTCTTCAGGAAGTGGCAACTCGGGTAATAGCAATACATCTGTAAATAGTGGTACAACCAATTCTGGCAGCGGTAGCACTTCGGCTCCTAGCAATAATTCTTCTGCTAATACAGGTAGCCAATCGGGTAATAATAAACCCTCGGGCAATGCTAATGCTTCGAGTTCGACAAGTAGCGGTAATGCTGCTAATACAAACTCAAGTAGTAAGCCTAGCGGTGTTCAGTCAGGAGCGAATGCAAGTACCAACAGTTCTGTGGGTAATACCAATTCTGCAGTTACTAATAGTTCACAGGATAACACCGCAAGTGATAACGTTTCAAATGAAATCGGTACAAACGGAGAAATTACCGATAACGGCGATAATGCACAGGGAAATGATTTCACAGATAATGGCACAAACACCGAAAACAATGCGCAGAATAACGGAACAGGCGAAAATGCAGGTGAAGAAACTATTGTTATCGGTCAAGGCGAAGAAAAAGTTCCTGCAGTTTACATAGTTCTTTTTGCATCAATTGCTGCAATAATCGTTGCAATTACTGCTTTCTCAAGTGTTCTTCTTTTAAAGACATATAAAAGATGTTCGGTAACAGATACTGCTCTTGATGATGAAGAGGAGGAAGAATAATGAAGAATAATATAAAAGCAATACTTACATTTATATTAACACTTATCGTTTTAATGGGTTGTGTTTGCACAGCAAATGCCGAGGGCGTTGATATTGAGGCGCTCAAGGAAAAGTGCGCACAACTACCAACAGTAAAAACACTTTCTATTGAACACAAAGATTTAATCGTTGAGGTTAAGGCTGAGTATGATAAATTAAGCATCACAGAAAAGGGCCAGCTCGGTGCAGATAATCTTGCAAAGATAAGCGAAATCACAACCGCATTTGAGCCGCTTCTTCTCGGAGATACCGTTACAAGAACAAATGAACTTCCCGAAAAGATTAAAAAGAAGCACAAAAAGGAAGTTGTAGCTATCTACAAACAGTACAGTGTGCTTAGTGATGAGGCAAAAGAATCTTTTGATGCTACAAAATTTGAAAAATTAAATGCAGCAGTTAAGGAATTGGCTCCAGAGCTTCTCGGAGAGGGCGAGGCAGGAAATGCCGAGCAGAAAACTGAGCAAACGAGCAGTCAAACACTTATACTTGGAATGTATATCTGGGAATTTGTGATTATTGTTTTCTTAGCTCTTGTAACATTATTAAATATTGCTTTAATAGTGCTTGTTGCTATTAAAGTGTTAGGCAAACATTAATAAAGGAGAAGAATAGAAATGAAGAAAATTTTTGCATTACTTTTAGCGGTTTTATTAATTGCAGGTGTATTTTGCGGTTGCGGTGGCAACGGCGGTGCATCTCCCACTGTAAACACAGAGGATGATGGAGCAAACGTAAATCTTATATGGGCAATAGGCACTAGCAAACAAAAAGATACTGATTTAGTGCTTGAGGAGGTTAATAAACTTCTTGCAGAAAAATTACCTAATACAACACTGGAACTAAAACTTGATAGCTCATTCTCTTCAAAATGGGCATTATGGATGGCAGGTCAAACCCAGATTGATATCGGTCACTCGGGTTATCATACCGACCTTGCAACCGAAATCAACAAAAACTCATACCTTGCTCTTGATGAGCTTATTGAGCAGTATGCTCCCACCATTAAAGCAGAGCGTGAAAAATACGATTCTCAGTATGCAACAGGAGAACTTAACGGAAAGTTATATGCTATTCCTTGCGTACAGATTCATATAAACGATGAGGTTTTCTTCTCAATCCCTGAAGAACTTTATCAGTACTTTGATGCTGCTGCTTTCCAAAAAGCAGCTAATGAGAATCCTACAACTACACAGGTTTTCTATGACATTATAAATCAATATCTTGATAAGGTAACAACTCTCAGTCTTGATACAGAAAAATATGCTGGTCTTATTGGTAATGTTGAGCACATATTCCGCAACTTTGTTAAGAGAGGTTACGAGTTTGTTGGCGGTAATAATTCGGTTGTTTGCTATAAACTCGGTCAAGATACAGTAAAAATTGAAAATTTCTATGAAACCGAAGAATGCAAACTTTTCTTGAAGAATGCTGCTGATTGGTATGCAAAGGGACTTATCTCAAAGGATATCTTAACAGGCGAAGATGGTCTTGGAAATAAAAAGGCCTACTTTGAGGCAAATATCACAAACTTCAGAATTTGTGATATTAATAAAGATGAAATTATAACTCCTGAAGAATTAAAGGCAACAAACTCAGCTGCTCAGGATTTATATTATGTTTCTATGACACCTGAAAATCAGAAGTATATAGGAAGTGCTATTCTCGGTTCTCTTAAAACATATCTTTCTATTCCGATAACTTCTAAAAATCCTGCACGTGCAATGAAACTTTTAGAGCTTCTTCGCACAGAAGAAGGCGCAGATATTCTTAATATGCTTGTTTACGGTATTGAAGGCAAACATTACGAAGTTAATGGAGAAAATAGCATTAAAGCCTTCGAGTATGGCGGTCAGGCAAGTTCGAACAATTCTTACGGTTTCCCCAACTGGATGATGGGTAATATGATGAATATGTACACCTGCTATCCTTATAACGAAAATACATATAATGCAGCAGTTTCCTATTTTGAATCAGAACTTCCTAAATTTAACAGAACTCCTATTGCTGGAATGGGCTTTGATAATGAGCCAATTGAAAACAACCTTGCACAAATCAGTGCGGCAGACACAGAGTTCAAACTCCAGCTTATCGGTGGTGTTGCAACTACTAAATATATGGATACCCATGCAACACTTATGTCCAAGTTCAATGCGGCAGGTCTTGATAAGGTAATTGCAGAGTATCAGAAGCAGGCAGATGCTTACGCTGCGGCAAACAAATAATTTTCGCAAAGCGAATAAAAATTATTAGGAGAAACAATATGAAAAAAAGGTTAATCGCCTTTGTTCTTACCTTAATAATGCTTATAACCGTAGCGTTTGCGGGAGTAGGTGTATCGGCTGTAGAGAGAAAGAATCTTACCTTCTCATTCTCGTCTTACGCCTTCTCCACTGCTCTTCGCGCTATGGAAACAAAAACAGAATTTGCACCGGGGGAAACGGTATATATTGCCGTTTCTCTGAGCAAGATTGAGGGTATCGGAGGCTTTGGCTTCAAGTTAAAGTTTGATAACGAATTATTGACCTTTGACAAAACAAGAATGATTTATCTTGTTAATGATGATGATGCCGAATATCTTGTTAATGGAACTGATAATGCAGTAATACTTGCTTGGGAAACTACTGCAACCAATACAGTTCTCGAAGGAACGGTTGCATACATTCCGTTTATTGCAAGAGAAGATGTGGGAACAACGGCTTCTTGTGAATTTGAAGCAGAAATAATAGAGGCATTTGAAAGCAATGTTGCACAGACTACTATCAACACAAATATTGATGCAGTTCCAACCATAAAAATTACCAATATCGAGTTGGATAGTGCATTTATTGCTTCGGTTGAGGCACTCAAAATAATAAACTATAATCCAACAGGGGATAAAACAAAACCCGATGATTCACTTGCGGCAATCAAGAAAGCGATTGAAGATTTCAATAAACTTTCCAATGCTCAACAGAAAACATTTGCTCGTAATTATCCTGAACTCTATTCGGTTTTATCAAATGCTTTAAATGAGTATTATAAGTTAGCCGAAAGTGAGGCTACTAAACTTATTGAGGAAGAGGCAAATAAATTCCTTAAGGATAATCAGGTAATTCTTGCAAAGAGTCTTGAGGATATAACACTTGCTGACAAGGAAGCGGTTTCAAAACTTGAAAGTGCATATAAAGTTTTATCAGACAAGGCAAAGGCTTTAATTTCGGATGCAAATAAACAGAAGATAACCGATTTCAAGGCACGATTAGAGGAATTAAGTGCCGAGGAAGAAATTAAAACCGAAATAAAAGAGTTTAAACAAAATTATGATATGTTCTTGGGCGAAGAGAATTTCGATGCAGTGTTAAAAGGATGGGAAACCACATATACCGATTATATGATATATATATCGGAAGCCGATATGGTGTACGGTTTACTTAGCGCTAAAGCACAAGAACAGTTAAAACCATACAAGGAAAGAATTGCAAAACTTATTGAACTTGCTGCTATATATTCTGCTAATGATGCTGAAATTCAGAAAAATCTTAATGAATCGGCGGCATTCCAGGATACATATAAAAGAGTTTTCAGATTAAACCGAAATAAAGTATCAATCGCAGATAAAACTGCTATTGAGATGGTTATCGAGGCTTATGAGGAACTTGAAAACGAGGCGGTAAAGGAACTTCTTTCTTCAAGGATAAGAACACTTAAAGGTTTACTTGAAATTATAACTGAGCTTGAAGAGGTAGAAAAAGAAGAAAATACTGATAAACCTCAGGGAGAAAACAAACCCGGTGGCACTACAAGTGAAGACAAAAAACCGAGTGAAGAACAGAGCAGTTCGCAACAGCAAACGTCCTCTGAACAACAAACAAGTTCGGGCGATTCTTCTAAAGTGGACCCCGAAATACAGTATATAACCGAAACAGTTACATCGGTTGTAACGTCTGTTGTGACTGAAACGCAGACTATAACTAATACAGAAACTGTTACTGAAACGGTTACAGAAACAGTTACAAATACCGATACAAAGGTAGTAAATAAAATTCATAAAACAAGTTCTAATTTCAGAGCTGCGTTACTCGTTTTACTTGTATTGCTTATGATTTCAATTTGCTCACTTATAGTAACGGTTTACATTTCGCAAAAGCAATTAATTGATGAAGCAGTAAAAGGAGGCGATGAAGAATGAAGAAGAGTAAAAAATTAATTTTAGGTTTATCATCTATAGTTTTGGTTATAGCTCTCATTCTCTCGGTTTCCTCTTTTGCAAGTGCTGAAGATGTTGTTGTTGAGGAATACAAGGATACCTCACTCGAGTTTGCAAGTATTTGGGGTCAACCGGATGGTGCAAATGCTGTATGGAAAAATAAGGATGAATATATTGAAGATTTGAGCATAAAAAATTATAAAATCAGATCAAACGCCTTTGCTCCTTGGTTTAATAAGGACTGTGTAAGTTTTGCCTATAAGAAAATGGATTTTGCCTATGGCAAACAAGGCACTTTAACGGTTGAAACACAGCTTAATTCTTGGGATGCTAAAATGAGTTCCGAGGCAGGTGCAGGTATTATGCTTAGAACCTCCAATGCATCGGGCGCTGTTAACCTTATGTTCCATGTTCGTCCTTCGAGAATTATGGCAACATACCGTGCACTTGAAGACGGAAGCTCGGTTCGTTCGAAAATGAATACGGGTGAAATTGCGTATCCCGTATCATTTAAAGTTGTTCTAAACAACAATAAAGCAACATGTTTTATTAAACAGGCGAACCAGAAAACTTACGCTTCATTTGCGGCAATTCCTTTTGTTTGCGGCAATACAGTTCTTGCAGGTATTGCGGCATATTCGCAGTATGAGGATGAGATTGCAACTGCAGATTTCACAGGCTTCCATTCATATATAACAACCCCTGAGGGTGCCGAAAGAGTGGAAGGTGATGAGAGTGAAGGCGGAGAAGAGGGGGGCAATACTTCGAGCGGTACCACCTCATCGGAAGAGGTGAAACTCCCTGAGGATGCTCCCGTTCAAGAAAACGTTCTTCTAAGCGAAACCTTTACTTCGGGAAAAATCACACATACTAAGGAAGAACTTCCTACAAAAATTAATTGGAAGTATAACACTACATACGAGCCGGGAATTGTAACAAACTCTGATAATACCAATCGTTATATCTACGACTGGATGGTTAGTGACCGTTATTATTTCGGTGGAGATCAACATTGGTCTGACTATACAATGACGATGGACCTTACATTCACCGATGAATATTCTATGGAAGAGGCAAACCGTCTTGAAGTGTATGTTCGCCATAATGATATTGCACAGTATGGTGTTCACAATTACGGTGTTGCATTTAATATGGTAAGCGGAAAGCAGTATATTTCGCTTATTAAACGTGCAGGCGGTAATTTCACAGCGCTCGGCACAAAGGTTACCAAGGTTGATGAAGCGTCTGACAAGGTTGTTAACGTGGAAGTCCAGAAAGATTATCTGCCTGTAACAAAGGAAGATGTTAAAACAAAACAACTTAAAATCAGAGCGTTTGATAATAAAATCACCGTTTGGTATGATGGTGAACTTATTATAGATTATACCGATAATTCTTCTGATATTAAGGGCTTTGGTAGTATTGGATGGCAGGTTAAGGCTTCTGCTGTTCAGATAGATAATATTAAGGTTATCAAGGAAACCGACCTTTTAGGCGGCGATTATGATAACGAAGTTTGCGGCAACTGGGATGCACCCATCCCTGAACTCATTCAGTTATATGATAAAAACGAATGGGAAAGATAGAGAAAGGCAGGTTAATTTATGAAAAATAGTATAAAGAAAATTCTATCCTGCCTTTTGGCAGTTGCGGTAATTTTAACAAGTGTTGGCGGTGCAATATCGGTAATGGCTGCCGATATCGGTGTAATTGAGGATGATTTTTCTTCCAATACCGTTACTGAGGCACTTTGGCAAACAACTACAGTTGCGGATGGTTCTGCTGTTTCAGGTATAACCGCCGAAAACGGACTTTTAAAAATCCCTGCAGCCGGTGGCACGGTTAACCATATAAACGATGCAAAATGGGATGAGTTTACCGTAACCGAAGGTAGAACAATTAACAGTTATAATGTTAAGATGTTTGCAGGAGCTTCTGGCAATATAGCAACAGTTCCAACTCCCGTTTTTTATTATGATGAAGTTGCAAAGAACTATGTTTATCTTATCTTTTCACTTCATCAGTCATATGGTTGGCAAATTACTTATAGTGCAAACGACTATAAAGGCGCATA
>JAZUMI010000003.1:0-3477 GCA_045603505.1 Acutalibacteraceae bacterium | reverse complement strand
GCCACCGCCTCTGCCTATGATTATAACATCGGCTTCGCCGCTCTCATAAACCTTATCAAGAGCCAAAAGCATTTCAGGAACCGCAAGCTCACCCTGAACGGATACCGGACACATAAGCACTTTTGCTATAGGATATCTCCTCGATAGAATATTCATAATATCCCTAACAGCTGCACCGGTTGGCGAGGTTATAACAGCAATTTTTTCGGGAAATTTTGGAATTGGCCTTTTGCTCTCTTCATCAAAAAGGCCTTCCTGTGATAGTTTTTCCTTTATCTGTTCAAACTTTCTTGCAATATCGCCAAGCCCATCTTCATGCATTTCTTCGGCATAGAACTGATACTGTCCATCCTTTTCATAAAGCGATACTCTACCTGTTATTAAAACCTGCATTCCATCGCACACATCAAACTTCACACTCTGTGCATAGGAACGAAACATAACGCAACGGATAGAAGCATCGTTATCCTTTAATGTGAAATATAAGTGACCACTTGAATAGTGGTTTTTAAAGTTTGATATTTCACCCTTAACGGTTATACGCAAAAGATTTGCATCAGATTCGATAAGACTTTTTACATACATATTAAGTTGTTTTACCGAAACAACTCTTTCACTCATAGTTCTATCTTTCCTTGGTTGAGAGAATTCCGTTTACAAAGGATGCATCCTCAGGCAATGCATATTTTTTGCATAGTTCAACCGCCTCATTTATAGAAACGGAAACGGGTATGCTTTCCATAAAATTCATTTCATAAAGGCTAAGTCTTAAAATGCAAAGCGCAGTTTTAGAAATTCTGCCTATAGACCAACCCTTTGCCCTCTCGGAAATAATCTTATCAAGTTCTTCCCTTTTCTCGTAAACTCCGAAGAAAACTTCTTTTATATAGTCATCTGGCTTGATATCTCTAACCTCAATAGCAAGGGCCAAAATATCCTCAAGACTATCATTGTTAAACTGCTTTTCAAAAATAAGGATAAATGCTTCCTCTCTTGCTTGTCTTCTTGTCATACAGCGCTCTTCTCCTATAGATAATTATACATAATAAAGTATACTACAATATCGGAGGCATTTCAAGGAAAATATGCAAAAAATCAATGAATATGCAGAAAAATATTAGCAATAAAAAACCTCGGTAAAAATACCGAGGTTTTCTTTCTTATTTAATTTCCTCTAAAAATTCGCCGATGCGCTTGATTGCTTCCTTGATATGCTCGGTTGAATAGCAATAGGATGCTCGTATAAAGCCCTCTCCGCTATCGCCGAAAGCAGTACCGGGGACTACTGCAACTTTTTTGGAATAGAGCAGCTTTTCGCAGAACTCTTCACTCGTCATCCCTGTACTCTTTATGGATGGGAATGCATAGAATGCGCCCTTTGGCTCACGGCATTCAAGACCGATTTCATTAAACCCGTTTACCATAAGTCTTCTTCGCATATTATATTCCTTGCACATTCTTGCAACTTCATCATCACAGTTTTTAAGCGCTTCAACAGCGGCATACTGCGAGGTGGTGGGAGCGCACATAATGGCAAACTGATGAATTTTAGTGATTTCGGCTAAAATCTCTTTTGGTCCGCATACAAAGCCCATTCGCCAACCCGTCATAGAGAACGATTTTGAGAAGCCGTTAATCATAACGGTTCTTTCCTTCATTCCATCTATTGAAGCGATTGAGGTGTGCTTAGTTCCAAAGGTTAATTCCGAATAGATTTCATCGGATAAAACGATTATATTTGTATCCTTTAAAATTTCGGCTAATTTTTCTAAATCCTTTTTCTCCATAATAGCACCTGTTGGGTTGCAAGGATATGGCAAAATAAGAATTTTAGTTTTATCAGTTATAGCATTTTTAAGCTGCTCGGGGGTTACCTTAAAGTCATCCTCCGCTTTTGTTTCGATTATAACGGGAACGCCACCTGCAAGGCGGGTTATAGGCTCATAACAAACATAGCTTGGTTGGGGGATGATAACCTCGTCCCCTGGGGAAACTATTGCTCTGATACAACCATCAATAGCTTCACTTCCGCCGACCGTTATAAGAATTTCTTCATCGGGTTTATACTCGACTGAATATTTTCTACTTATGTAATTCGAAATTTCCTTACGAAGCTCGATAAGACCTGAATTTGAAGTGTATTTCGTTTTACCATTTTGCAGGGAGTTTATACCTGCTTTGCGGATTTGCCACGGGGTTTGGAAATCGGGTTCGCCCACCCCTAAAGAAATGACATCATCCATCGTTGCGGCAATATCGAAAAACTTACGAATTCCGGAAGGCTTGATTTCGGTAACACAAGGATTAAGCACCTTACCGTAATCAATCATATCCAAAGCTGCCCCCTATCATCTTCTCGCTCACTTATAAGTTCAACATCCATTTCCTTATATCTTCTCATAACGAAGTGGGTTGTTGTTGAAGTGACGCTATCAATAGTTGCAACCTCTTTAGCAACGAACTTTGCAATATCGTGGAGAGTTTTGCCCTTAACAACAACATTAAGGTCATAAACGCCCGACATAAGATAAACCGACTCAACCTCATCATATTTCATAAGTTTCTCAGCTACCTCTTCAAAACCAAGACCTGCTTTTGGAACAACATTTATTTCAATAATCGCAGAAACATAGGCACTATCGAGCTTTTCCCAGTCGATAACCGCCTTATATCCGCGGATAAGACCATCCTTTTCGAGTTCGGCTATAAAGTTCTTAACCTCCCCCTCGGTTATTTCGAGCATAACCGCTATATCCTTTTCGGTATATCTTGCATTTTTAGCGAGTAATTTTAAGATTTCGTATTTCATTTTTCTTACTCCTTTTCGTTAGGGTGACAAGAGTCGAACCTATCACGCCTGACAAATAATAATTTTTCGTTTTTTCTTGCCTCATCACTTATAATACGACAGTATTACTGCATTCTTCGGCTTCGCCCTACCAAAAAATTATTTATTTGGCAGGTCGAAGAATTTCTCTCAGCCACCTTTTATTGAAAGGTGCAGCGTGAAATTTGCAGTAAGGCTTTCGCCTTACAAAAATAAGCGCAAGAAAGACAGTAAAAGGTGGCAAGTGAAATCGTAATAGGTTCAACTCTTGTCACCCTATACTATTATATATAATAATAAGGTTTTAATCGTATTTTGTCAATAAAATTCGGTTATACCGAAAAAAAGACTTGAAAAAAATTCGCTTTAATGTTATATTTATTAAAGTTAAATGCTTTGACGAAGAAAAGTAGAGTGCAAGGCTTCTTTAAGAGAGTGTTCACCGTAGGCTGTGAGTGGGCTAAGAAAACTGCATTTGAAGTTCCCTTCCGAGCAACAATGCTTAATGGTACATTTAGGGTGACCTAGTAGGCATTGTCGGTTAGATTCCGTTATAAATCTTAAAAGTGTTTGCTTTGATTTTAACATTTTAAGCGAAAATTTGGGTGGTACCGCGGAGATTTTACACTTCGTCCCTTTATTCAGGGGCG
>JAZUMI010000002.1:0-3205 GCA_045603505.1 Acutalibacteraceae bacterium | reverse complement strand
TATGAAAAAGGTGTTCTAAAATGAAACAAATTTTTGCAGGCGAGGTTTATGAAGTTCTACCGATAATGAACGGAATAATCTTCTCATATAAAAAGGAAGAAATAAGCGACCAAACTGTTGTTGGATATAAAATGATTTCATTTTCAAGCGGTCAGTTCACCGATGTTGAGCGCAATATTTATAGGCTCACAAAGTTCGGCAATAACTATACCGAGGTTATTAAGCATATAGGCAACTATGTTCAGGTGAAATCACTTTTATTGGCAGGTGGGAAGATTTTTCTTATTTTCCCCGATGGCAAGGCTACATTGCTTGATTTGGATGCAACACCTGTCTGGACAGGCAATCTTTTATACAAGGGAGCGGCTCCAAGTGATGTAAAATTGCACGGAAATGCCCTTTGGGCAACCTATGAAGAAAAGAATGTGTTAATTAGATTTAATCTTAACACAATGCGAAACGATTTAAGGCTCGGCAACCGCAAGGAGCCATTCTCAGCGCCAAAAGATATCTTTATTGAAGAGGATAGAGCGATAGTTTCAAACTTCGGCTCCAAAAAACTCATAGCAGTAAATCTTAACGATTACACAATTGAAGAATTAGAAGAGTTTGAAGAGGGCGTTTTGCAGTATATCTGTATTGATGAAAAACGAATAGTAATTTTAGAATCAGGACTTTATTTATTGTAGAAAGAAAGACCGACAGATTAAACATAATCTGTCGGTCTTTTAGTTTATTTTGATGACTTGAATTCGGCAATATCGGATAATTCGCAATCTAAAATTTCACAAAGTTGATTTAGGGTGTATGTGTTTACATTTGCATTTTTTCTAAGTCTATCAAGCTGACCGGAACTAATGCCATATTCTTTAATAAGTTTATATTGTGAAAGACCGCGTTGCTTTAATGTCACCCAAAGTTTATCGTATGTAATCATTTTTACCTCACAGTATAAATTATATATTTACTATAAGTTAATATATTTCTATTGACAATAGCCCTTAAGTGGACTATAATGTAACTGCAATACAATTTTTATGTATTGCAGTTGCTACACGACAAAAAGAAGATGCATTTTGCATCTTCTTTTTGTTTTAACCATAATATTTAATTCTTTATCTCTTACTTAAAACTTTTTCTTCGTAATCCTTAATTTCGCTTAAGTAGTCGGCGTTAACACCGCTTCTATTTAAGAATTCATCCCAAACATCGCCAAAGGGCGCGGTTTTGAGTTCTTCGCTTAACACCATAACTTCGGTTAAGTTGTTTTCATCTTGAAGTTTCGCGAGTTTTTCGTTAGGTTGCAATAGGGCGAAGAGAAGTGCCTTGCTAACATTTCTCACACCTGTTACCCAAGCAGATATGCGGTTTATCGATGCATCAAAGTAATCGGTTGCAATGAAAACTCTATCGGTAGCATCATTTCTAACGATTTCCTTTGCGATTTCCTTTGTTTCGTCATCAAAGAGAACAACGTGGTCACTATCCCATCTAACAGGTCTTGTTACGTGAAGCGCAATCTTTTCATTAAACAAAAGAAGTGAAGAAATTTTATCCGAAACTACCTCGGTTGGATGGTAATGACCGTTATCCATAAGAGGAGTAATACCCTTATATGCCGAGTAGGAAAGGCAGAATTCAGCTGAGCCTACGGTATAGCTTTCAAGACCAATACCAAACACCTTTGATTCAAGAGTTATGTAAACCTTAGATTTATCATAAGGTGTTGCAAGAATTTCATCGAGTGACTCTTTGAATCTTCTTCGAGGTGCCATTCTATCTGCGGGGATATCCTTAAATCCATCGGGAATCCAAATGTTCATAACCGCGGGAACGCCCGTTTCGTTTGCGAAATATTCCGAAATTTTAATACATGCTTTGCAGTGGTCTATCCAGAACTCGCGAACGCTATCATCAGGAGAGGAAAGTGTTAAATTATCCTTAACCATAGGATGAGCGAAAAGTGTTGGGTTAAAATCAAGACCGATATTATGCTTTTTAGCAAAGTCAACCCAAGGCTTAAAGTGCTTCGGCTCTAATTTATCGCGGTTAACATATTCGCCTTCTCCGAATATTGCATAACTTGCGTGAATGTTCAACTTCTTTTTGCCGGGGATAAGCGAAAATGCTTTTTCAAGGTCTGCCATAAGTTCTTCGGGGCAGGTTGCTTTACCTGGGTAATTTCCTGTTGTTTGGATACCTCCTGATAACGCTTCCTTATTATCAAAACCAACAACATCATCCCCCTGCCAACAGTGAATGCTTATGGGGATATTTTTGAGTGTATCGAGGGCTTTTTCGACATCAACGCCAAACCCCTCATAAATATTTTTTGCCTCATGGAATCTTGACATAATTATTACTCCTTTTGAGTGTTATATAATTATATAAACACATTTTAACCACTTTTGCAAGGTGGTTTTTTACTTTTGTAAGTTTGTTTTTTTACTATTTTGATGTTGTGTTATTTTGTTGAGCAAAAGTAGTAAAAAACATAAAAACTTGCGGTTTTTAGCACTAAAAAAGTCAAAAAATTATCCTGCATTTAAGTGTGCTATGAAAAAGGTAAAGAAATTACCCTAAATTGTAAAGTTTTTGCTGTTTTTTTTTGAAGGTGAAAATGTTAAAATTATAGTGTAATAAAATACTTTGGAGGGAAGTAAATTGCAAAAACTAAATTTTAAAAAGATTTTAAAGTCGGGTTGTGCGTTTTTACTCGCAATGATGGTTTTAATTGCTTGTTTATCTATAGGCACAACTGCGGCATCGGGCGGAAGCGGAACAAAGAATGACCCATTCTTGCTCAAAACAGCTGCGGATGTAGATAACATCCGAAACAATTTAGGCGCACACTATAAATTGGCTGCCAACATTGATATGGGTTCAAAGGTGTTTGAGCCTATAGGTTGTTTTGAACCTTTTACAGGTACTCTTACCTGTGATTTAGGAAGCAACGGTTTGCCGAAATACGCAATTTCCAATCTTAAGGTTGATAACCAAATAGGTGCGGTTTTCGGTTATGAATTTGCAAGCGCAAACTATGCAGGTTACGGCGAAGAGGGTATCCACTATTATGCATCGCTTTTCGGTAAAACCGATGGTGCCACAATTGAAAACATTTTCCTTTTGAATGCTAATATTAACAATACCGTAGTTGGTCAGCACGCAGGCGTAGGCGGTTATTTTGATGGCGGTCCGCAAATTA
>JAZUMI010000001.1:0-22576 GCA_045603505.1 Acutalibacteraceae bacterium | reverse complement strand
AACTTTTTGATATCAACCATCAACGCATAATTACTTTTTAAATGAAATTCACCATTATCAATGTAGCTTTTTTCTTTTGTGCCTGCAATAACCCATTCGGGGCGTTCTATAAATTGAATAAGTCTTAATATTCTACGTTGGATTTGTTTTAATGTGTATTTGGGAGCTGTAATTTGCCTTTTTTCCGTAGAATCCTTCTTATCAATTTCGAAATGGCTATACTTTATAACACTATCAATTAACTTTAACTGCCCCTGTTCAATAGTTAGTGTTTTTTCAAGTCTCCTTTTGCTATTACATTTGTATAGAGCGCATTGATTAAGTGGATATTTTTTCGCTTTCATTTACACCCTCATCTTGTGACATACCGTTAATAAGGTGCATCATCATATTTCTGATCATTAGAGTGCCTTTACCTTTGGCTTCTGCTTCTTCATATGTTTCAGAAATTAAAATCAATGAAGAAAGCTTAATATCAAAAATCTCAGAGTACTTAGTGAGTAGTTCCAAAGAAGGTTGCTTTTTACCGTTTTCAATTTCTGATAAATAACTGGACGAAATCCCTAATTTTGTGCTCATTTCAGAAGCCTTAAATCCGTAAATATTACGAAGTTTCTTAAGAGTAACGCAAATCATATAAATTTCCTCCTATATAAAGCACTTGCGTGCATAAAAACAAAATTAGATGAGCTTCCCCGATAGCACGCATTCCTATCTCCGAAAAATCTCAACAAAGTATTGAGCAATCTGGACAACCATCCAAAGCGCTTCAATCAGCTTAAAAAGCATCTTAAACGCTTTAAGCTTAAGGGAAGTTCTTTGAGATTTTTCCGGCGGACGAGAACGCTCGGGAACATCCTGCATGAACAACGATTGTTTCTTGGCCATAGCGGCCTCCCTTCTCGAAGTCGTGAGTATAGTTTAATCGACTTCGCCCCAGAGAAGAGGTGGTGCATACAGGAAACTCATCTAATCAATTTGTCGGCTTGCCCAAGCCCCTTGGGCAACCCGCGGGGTGCAGCACATCGTTGGTCAACACGTGTGCCGCCCCGCTAATTAGAACACCCATAGGATGTTCCACGAGTATTTACATACTCCAGATTAGGGGGGACGACCAGCAGATAAAACAATATCTGAATCGTTGTAACCATATAATAGCATAAAAAATTATGGTTGTCAAGATGTTTTTTCGCAAATAGCGAAAATTTTTATGCTTAGGTATTTAATCTGAATTGGTACAAAGTATAGTAGTCGTTAGTAAGCACTTTAATTACAACAATCATATAGACAACTTGATTTGTAAGTGTTTTTTTGATATAATATTAATAAATTAGACAAAAAATGCTACTTATCAGGGTGAGGAAAATGGGATATCAAGTTCTTCTTAAAAAAATACATATTAAAAACTTTAGATCGATTGTTGATGAAACTATCACTTTAGACGACTTTAATGTTTTTGTTGGGTTAAACGATTGTGGAAAATCAAATGTCCTCAAGGCATTAAACTTATTTTTCAATGGCGAAACAGAAATCGGCGTGCCTTTAGATTTCCCACGCGATTATAGTCAGCATGGAAAGACAGGAAAAGGAAAAGCTAGAGAAATTGTAGTAGAACTAGAACTATTTGTTCCAGAAAATTTTAACGAAACAGGAATTAAAAAGTGGAAAAAGGTTTGGCGCGACAACGAGTTATTTTATGATAATCTAACCGATATTTTTAAAAACTATTCAAAATGTGTGACCCTTTTCAAAAGAATAAAATTTGAATATATTCCAGCCGTAAAAAGTGAGGATTTCTTTCAAGAATTGTTATTAAATTTATATAATTCTATGACACATTCAGCAGATAGTGCCTTATTGAAAGCAAATACCAAATACTCGAAAACATTATCTGAGCTAACACAAAATTTGAGCGAAAACGTTAAAGATAAAATAGGCATTGAGTCTACTGTAAAAATGCCAGATAAATTATCCGTATTATTTAAAAACCTGAAAATTGATACTAACGACAAATATATACGAGGGATAGATTTAAATCATCGTGGAGATGGTCTTAAAGCTAGACATATTCCTTCTATTCTTTATACAATAACAGAAAATGTTAAAAAGGCTCGTCAAAAAAACTCTGTTGATTATACATTCATTTGGGGCTATGAAGAACCTGAAAACGGAGTAGAATTTTTCGCATGTTCTAAATTAGCTGAAGAACTTTATGCTTACTCTAACACTATCCAAATGCTACTTACCACTCATTCTCCTGCAATTTATTCAAAAAATGCTTGTAAAAACGCTAAATGTTATTATACATACAAAAACGATAACGGCGACTCGAAATACGAAGAAGATTACGATTATATAGAATTAAATCAAAACATTGGATTAATGCCGTTGATTGCCCCTCATATTGAAGAATTTCAAAAGACTCTTGATGAAAGAGCAAAACAAATTAAATACTTAACTGATGAAATTAATAAATTAAATAGTATTACAGAAAAAGTTATAATTTATACCGAAGGCAAAACAGATGTGGATTATCTTAAAACTGCATTCGCTGAGTTTAACGAATATGCCCACATTGCCCAAAGGATCGAATATTATGACATTGAATCGGCAGCTTGCACCGGTGATGGCGAACTAAAGAAACTATTTGACTATTTGCAAAAAGGGAAAGATACGAATATAAAAATCTGTATGTTTGATAGAGATTCCGAAAAAATGATTATAGATAAAAAATTTGAGGAAGCTCCAAACAATGTTTTTAGGTTCAACATACCTATTCCAAATCACAGAAATGCTGAGGATAAAATTTCAATAGAACATTATTTTACTGATGATGATTTAAATACAGTAGATAATAATGGAAGAAAAATATTTTTAGCTAAAGAATTTGATGAAAAAGGTATGAGTTTAGATGGAAAGTATTTCTATCAACACGCAAAGAAACACAATGACCCAAAATATAATCCACTAGAAATAATCAATGGATGTGAATCCAAGAGGGTTTTTAAAAATGAACCAAATAACATGAACAATTTTGCTATGACTAAAGATGACTTAGCAAAACATGTAATGAATAAAGACGATAACTTTAAATTTGATTTAAATGCTTTCAAATTAATCCTAGATATTATCCAAGAGATAATTTCATTTTCTGATAGTAAGAATGATAATTGAAGATGTGTCAAGGAGGTAATTATATGAGCGATATGAGCATTGATGAACTTATTGCAGAAGCTAAAAAGAAAGCGGATGCAGAAAACAAGCAAACAAGTAATTCCTCGAATAATGATGATGAGCGCGTTTTGGTTTTAGATTACCCTAAAACCCCAAAAATCGAAGATGATAGGGATGATAGATAATTTGTGTAGTACAAATATCGACCAGAGAATAATCTTTACTATTAATCCGAGTTGTTTATTATACCAAAAAACAATCTTCCGTTTCGATATATAATTATCTAATGAAACGGAAGACATAACGGGTTGTTTTTCTGTTTTTAGTTTAAGATTATCACCTAATGAAGAATTTCAATTTCCAACATGGATAAGTTGTTCTATTCCCTCTAAGAATGTGGCCTCATCTTTCAAACTTCTTTTTATTGCTTGCTCATTAGCACTAGTGCTTGTAATATTGATATGATTTCCAGTAACAAAAATATCAAAGTTATCATCCAGATAATTTATTTCTGGAATATCGATTTTTGAAACATCTACTTGCTTTTCTCTGCCCCATTTTTGCAAAGTATCACAAAATGCACAAAAGTAACTAAACGGATTTACATCTATTTTTTGCTTGTATTCAATGCCATATTCCGAACCGCTTTCTTTAGTATAAATGTTATGTAATAATACTGCAAAAATCACATCCGCGTATTCATTTAAAAATGTATCGTTCATGAGTTCATTTATATCTGCTATCCCATACCAAGATAGACGCATGTTTGGATCGTTCATTTGGGCTAGATAGCTTGTAAAAACAACGGCTTGATATAGTAGACCTGCTGATATTAATCCGTGGTCACAATTAGAATATGTTGGTTTGTATGAGATCAATTTTTTAAAATCAATATCCATCTCTTTTGAAAGATTCGCAATTTCTTCAAATAGAGCATTCTCAAACTTATATTTGGATTCTTTGCTTTTGTTGTGAGCAAATAAAGAAAGTTTGATTTGCTCCTTATTCTTCTTTATGAATTCTAAATTTGCCAAGAATGACTTGGCTCCTTTGGGATCAGGAGTTTTGTTAATACCTATTTCTTTTGTAACAGTATTATACATTCTTGAGCAATAACTTACAATATCATACGATACCCCGCTATCTCTCGTATGTCGGTTAATTACCAAGTTATTAATACTTGTAGATAATTTAATTATGTTATTATCGTTATTCAAATGTGCTATTGTTCTTTTTATAATATTGATTAACTTTGCAGATGTTATTGTTTTCTTTTGTTTTCTCAAATAACTGGCTATACTTTCAGTAAAACAATCTCTGATAGAATCAATATAATACTCAGAAAGTTCGTTATTATAAGTATGAGAAGACTCAAAATAATCAATTCCGTTCATTGATTTTAGCAACCATAAATTCAGGTTGTTAAAAAAAGTATTCAATTGTTCACCGTTTGTAATAAATTTAAACTCAACACGTAATTTTTCCGGCAAATCATCAAAAAAGTGATCAGCCAAACCATAGTCATTTTTTATTGAACGCTTGAAATCAGGTATAACATATTTAATACTGTATATATCAAAAGATTCGTTTTGACTAACAATACTATTATTATAATATATATCGTGTTCTCGTGAGTTTTCTTGAATAATGAATTTTACGAGTTCATTATGTTCATTAAAAAATAGTTTTACATATTTGTTTCCGTAAATAAAGGGTTTTAAATTATTAAAGCCAACATCTCCATACACATTTTTTAGTATGGTTGCATTATCGAACGTTTTTAAAACGCCAATTAACTGATTATCCTCTATTGGACAATCTCTTTTTACCCATTCGCCGTTAGATATAAGTACTTCTTTGTGATCGAATTTGATATTGCTGTTTTGTAATATAGATGCGTCTGTAATAAGACGCGCCGTACTTCTTACAACGTGATATGATGTGAGATTTTTAAAAATATCAATATACTCATTAAAAGATTGTTCTTCTGTCGCAGGAAAATTGCCATCTCCTTTAATATTTCCTTCAAAATAATAACCTATATCGTGATAATAAGCAAAAGTTTTCCATTTGTCTAAAAAAGATAGAATTATATCTTTTTTACTGCTTTTCAAAGAGCATTTGTCAATGATATTATAATGAAAAACAGTTGAATTAAAAAACAGGTAAATTCCTAAAATATACAAATTAACAGAATGCACCACATGATCTTGGGGAATATATGAATTGTTTGAAACCAAATTTGTTTGTTGGTAATGAATCATATTATCAATATAAGTTTTGGGCAAAAACACCTTTCCGAAGGATTGCATATACATAAAAATTTCTTTTGCGTATTTTAATTTGACTGTCGACTCGGTTGCAATCAAAAACTTCTTAAAAGTCTCTTCGCAAGGCCATATAACATTATAACACTCTTTATAGTGTTGATTGGCTAATTTAACGATTTTGGTTTCAAATAACTCATTATAAAAGCGTCTATCAATCTTACTCATAATGTTCCTCCAAATCATACACATAGCATAAAAACGGCATGGTGCCATGCCGTTTTTATTAAAGTAAATTCCTACAAATTATTACGGTGGCACATTCTTGATTTACTGAAGAATAACGTGTTTTGCCTTTTGTCAAAGAATACTTTTGTAAGGTATCATCATACACATAATATCTTTCAAGATGATTATCCAACTCATAAGCAGCATTATAGGTATCTAAATCGATTGATTTTGGAAACTTACCATTGCGGATTTCAGAAAAATACTTACTAACAAAGTTGATAGAAACCGGAATTGCCAAATATTGTTGCATAACATCGGCGGGTATATTAGTCCAACAACCCTCTTCCATGTTTTTAATTATCCTGTCAATACGGCATTTGACAAATTTTTTTGAATTCGCTCTTGCATGTGAAATAGATTTCACCTTGTCTTTTGAGTTGCATTCAGGAATATCCATATTCAAATGTGCTACATGCTCAATCTCATCATTATAAAAACTTATGCAGCAACTAACAAAACCTAGAATATGTTGGTTGTTTCCTCCTACAAACTCTTGCTCGATTATGTCTTTGCTGTTGTTATTAATAGGTTTCCACCTACCCGTATTTCTATCTGCATAAGCAAAATACGTAGCAACAGTATCTTTACAAGCATCCCGCCAATAATCTAAGTCTTGTATATTTGCGATCCCACGAGTATGTATAATACCATCATATACTCTATCAACGTCTGACTTGTATAATGGCTTTAAACTACCTCTTACAGGACGGCCTGGTTTGCAATGTCTCTTTTTAGAATTCATATTTTATCCTCCTAACAAGGGCACTTCTCTTATTTTATCACGATTACAATTTCATTATATAATGCGAAATATATATTTTCAAGAAATTACCAGTATTTTTTTAGATTTAAGTTTATTCAAAATTCTAGACAATGTCTTATTTTTGTCTAAACAAAAAAGGAGAATTTTTATGATTAAAGATTTTAAAATCATCCGAGAAAGATATGGGAAAGCAATTGCAACCTATAGAATTGCAGAATCCCCTAAAATAAGCCAAGAAAAATTATGTGAAAGAGTAAATAATAGAATTAACAAAACTGCCAAATCCTATCTGTTAAGCCAAAAAAAGTTAAGCAGAATAGAAAATGGTTTTCACTCTATTTATATTCCTATTGAAACGGTAAAAGTACTTAACGAAATATGCAATATACCTGATGAAATTAGTTGCCCATTTATGGGGCTTATGATGAATAATATTGCTGAATCCATAGAAAATCCGATATTAATAAAAGAGCATGGTGAAATTTTAACGCAACCTATTGGAACTGAACTAAATTCATATTTGGGGAAATACTTTTGCTATTTTTATTCAACCGATTCTGCGAATTCAAAACTTATAGAGGGTGAGATGGTTTTAAGTATAGATGAACAAAAACATGATACATGTGTAGCACAATTTACAATATATGAAGAATCGAAACCCATAAAAATATATAACGGACAATTTTTTATAAACCGTCATTATAGAATGTCATATTGTGTGTTAATTGGCGAAAGTTATCAAGAGGTTAGCGTACTATTTTCTAACCACTTTAATGCTACAATTAAAAAGAATTTGTTAAATGTGGCACTGGTGTTGACTACATCTGCGGGTTCACAAAAAAGACCGACTATGCACAGAATGATAATTACCAGAAAAAAACCTGATAATAAACAGCTGACTATTCTTAAGGCTCAATTAAAACTAAATACAGATGAACTATGGATTTCAGAAGAAGAATTGCAAACACTTAAGAATGATTTAATAAACGACCCTATATTGGATGATACCCATATTAAAGAAATTTCAAAGTGTATTGATTATATAATGAATAATGGCCATAAAGAAACATATTACCATATCCCTGAATCAGTGCTTTATGATGGCGACCTAGTAATAAATGATCCTAACTTGCGTAGTTTTATAGTTTCCTACATAAGGAACAAAACAAATGTACCCTATTATAATAAAATTAGTGATACTGTTCGTGAGATCTGTCTTGATATTATTAAACATAAGTAAAATTTGTAAATATAAAAGGATTAGTAATAAGAAACTCAAAATGTAGATATTTCCTATTATTGCTTTTGTTCAAGATGTCTTCCAAATGTCTACCAAAGTTCTATAAAACTTCAAAAACAGTGATTTTACCGAATTACTGATAAAATCACTGTTTTTGATGAAAAGGCCTTTATTTATGCAGTTTTTAAGGAACTTTAATAATATTGGAAGCACTTTACAGAACTATCTATTAAATGATTCAGGTTCTAGTCGGGGCAACTCGGTGCAGGTTCGATTCCTGTTATCCGCACCAATTGAGAGCCTCGACACGCTTTTTCGCGTGACGAGGTTCTTCTTTTTATGATTATTGAAAATTTATAATTTTTGTGGTAAAATATAATTATAAAGATAAACGGAGGCGTTTTTATGGCTGTAAGGCTCAACGAAGATAAGGCGATTGTTGCACGTATAAAACAAGGTCTCAAAGAAAAGGGCGGATACTGTCCTTGCAGAGTTCAGAGAACACCCGAATTCAAATGTATGTGTGAAGAATTCAAAGCCCAGATAGCCGACCCCGATTTCGAGGGCTACTGCCACTGTTTGCTTTACTACAAATCTAAAGATTGAGGGGAAATAAAATGTTAAAAAAACTTAATAATGATAATTTTAGTGCCGAAATTTCAAATAACGGTACTGTGCTTGTAGATTTCTATGCCGATTGGTGTATGCCTTGCCAGAGAATAGCTCCCATTGTTGAGGAAATCGCAAATGAGCACCCCGATATTACAGTAGGCAAGATAAATGTTGATGAGAGCACACCGCTTGCTATTAAATATAACGTTGCAAGCATTCCCACACTAATTATCTTTAAAAACGGAGTCGAACAAACCCGCATTGTAGGGCTTAAATCAAAAGAAGAAATTCTTTCTTTACTGTAAACAGAAGAGGTATTGCCAAAACTTTGGCAATACCTCTTTTTTTATTCTCTGCTATCCATATCATGTCTTCTATACTCAAGCGGTGTTAATGAGAAACTCTTTTTAAATGTTCGGCAGAAATAACTTATATCATAAAATCCAACCTTATCAGAAATTTCATTAACCGAAAGTTTAGTTTCACGAAGCAACTGCATAGCCTCGCTAAGACGCAAGTTTATTATATACTTTGCTATGCTCACACCCACCTGCTTTGTAAACTCGTGCGAAAGATAATATTTATTAACAAAACAGTAATTTGCTATATCTTCTAATGCTATGTTTTTGTGATAGTTTGCCTTTATAAATGTGAGCGCATCCTCAACCGTTTTACTGTTTGTTGAAATAGAAAAGGGCTGTTTTCCCTCCTCCTTAACAAGTCTAAAAATATACATAAGTACTGAAATAGCAAGATTTTGAGATATTTCGATATAGAAATCGCTTTCTTTTTTGAATTCGGTAATCATCTGGCGGAAAAGTGTATAAAATATATTGTAATACTTGTCTGCCTCGTAGATAAAATCGCTACCTGTTGGCAAGAGAAAATTTTTCTCAAGTCCCGCAACCTCAAACCTATCAATCGCCATAAAGAACATATCGAGCGGCTCCTCGTGACTACTTTCCTCGAAATGCGTTATTAAGGGGTTATAGATAATAACATCTCCCCTTTTTATGGTTGTGGTTTTTCCATCAACCGTTATATTTCCTTCACCAGATGCTACAAACATTATTTCACAAAAATCGTGAGCGTGATTGCTTTCACTCCATCCGCCGCTCCTTTTCAGTTCGCCTACATATAATAAACGTGGTTTAAGTTTAAAGAATTTTTGCTTTTTTGTTGAATAATGTTGCCTTTCAACACTGTTATATCTATGAAGAATATCCATAAAACCACCCAAAACGCACCATTTTTTGTATTTTATATTACAATTATACATTCAAAAATTACAAAAGTCAACGAAAAATTGTATTATCTTGCTATATGTATACAACAAGTTTTTGAATTGCAATTTGCACAAAAAAGGGCTATTATATTAATATAAAATGTGAAATCTAAACAAAATTCGATTTCGAAATATAAAACGAAAGGAAAGAGGCTTCTTGGAAATGAAGGAAATCATCCTGCAAATGAAGGATATTGACAAGCGCTTTTCAGGTGTTCATGCATTAAAAGGTGTTAACTTTGAATTGCGTGCAGGCGAAGTTCACGCTCTTATGGGCGAAAACGGCGCAGGTAAATCAACTCTTATTAAAGTGCTCTGCGGTATCCATAAACGCGATGGCGGGTCAATCAACCTCTTTGGTGAGGATGTTGATTTCACAAACATCGCCGAATCTCAAAAGGCAGGCATAAGTGTTATTCATCAGGAACTTAATATGATGAATCACCTTACGGTTGCCCAAAACATTTACATAGGCAGAGAACCATACAAAGGCATCGCAATCGACGATAAGAAAATGGTTGATGATGCTAAACAGCTTTTCGATAAAATTGGCGTTAATATTGACCCAACCGTTGCTTTAGGAACTTTAACGGTTGGTAAACAACAAATGGTTGAAATTGCAAAGGCAGTTTCTCACGAGTGTAAACTTCTCGTTCTTGACGAGCCTACCGCCGCTCTTACACAGCCCGAGGTTGAAGAGTTGTTCAAGATTATGAATGACCTTAAAGAAAAGGGCATCGGTATGATTTACATTTCACACAGAATGGATGAAATCAACCGAATTTCAGATAGAGTTACCGTTATGCGTGACGGCGAGTATATCGGAACTGTAAACACAGCAGAGACCACCAAGGATGAAATCGTTAAGATGATGGTTGGCCGTGTTATTTACGGCGATAAGAAAGAAAAGAGTAATGTTCCAGATGATGCGCCTGTTGTTTTAGAGGTTAAAAATCTTAACTCAGGCAAGGAAATAAGAGATGTAAGTTTCAAACTTCGCCGCGGCGAAATTTTAGGCTTTGCAGGTCTTATGGGCGCAGGTCGTACCGAGGTTGCCCGTGCTATTTACGGTGCGGACCTCAAAGATTCGGGCGAAATATACATAAACGGTAAAAAGGTTAATATCAAAACTCCCGAGCAGGCTGTTAAAAACGGCATTTGCTATCTTTCCGAGGATAGAAAGCGTTACGGACTTATGCTTATCAAATCGGTAACCGAAAACTCGGCTATCGCTTCTATTGACGATTATATCAAATTCGGTTGGTTAGATGATAAAGCGATGCGTGAAGAGTCGGAGAAAACAAATGCTCTTCTCCGCACTAAGACTCCTTCTATGGAGCAACAGCTCAAAAACCTTTCAGGCGGAAATCAGCAAAAGGTTATCGTTGCACGCTGGCTTATGAAGGATTCGGACATTTTCATTTTCGATGAGCCGACAAGAGGTATCGACATCGGTGCAAAAAGTGAAATGTATGAACTTATGGAAGATTTAGCATCAAAAGGCAAATCAATTATAATGATTTCTTCTGAACTTGCTGAAATTCAGAGACTTAGTGACCGCGTTGTTGTAATGTGCGAGGGCAGAATCACTGCAGAACTCGACATTGCCGATGCAACACAGGAAGAAATTATGAAATACGCCACAATGCGCGACTAATTAAAAAGATTTACAAAGAAAGGATTTGATTATATATGAAATTAGGCACTAAAAAACCGATTAAACTTCAGCAAAATATAATTATACTTTTCGCAATGATTGTTCTCGTTGGCGTATTTAGCGCTTTCAACCCGAACTTTATTGATAAGTATAACGTTTTAAGTATGGCACAGTCTTTAGCGCCATACGCTATAATGAGCCTTGGTGTTACATTTGTTATCGCAACCGGCGGTATCGACCTTTCGATAGGTACTGTTTGTATCGCTTCGGCAGTTTTAGCAGGTAAAATGTTCACAACCGGAACTATTCCGCTATGGGCAACCATTCCTGTTATGATAGCTATCGGTCTTCTCTTCGGCTTTATCAACGGTCTCCTCGTTGCAAAGCTCAAGATTCCGAACTTTATCGCAACACTCGGTACCATGATGGTATCTCGTGGACTTTCGGCACTTATAGTTGCCGACCCCAACATCTTCTTCCCAAGCGGAAGTTGGTATAACAAAACATTCTCGAATGCTAACGGTATCCCAACAGGTATTATGTGGGTTCTCGGCTTAATGCTCATTTGTATGTACTTTATGTATAAGAACAAAACAGGTCGTTACATTCTTGCTATCGGTTCAAACGAAGAAGCAACAAGACTTTCGGGTATCAACACCGATAAGTTTAAGATTATAGCTTATACCCTTTCAGGTCTTGCAGCAGGTGTTGCGGCAATATTCTGGTCGGCAGCATTCCCCACCGTTGCAGCGGCAACAGGTAACGGAATGGAGCTTGATGCTATCGCAGGTGTTTACATCGGCGGAACAAGTGCTGCAGGTGGTGTGGCTTCGGTTTCGGGCTCGGTTATCGGCTCTGCACTTCTCGTTGTTATCCGTAACGGTCTTAACATGGTTCTTGCTAAATTCAACCTCAACCTCAACTCAACCTACGTTACATACGTGCTCACAGGTATCATAGTTGTTGTTGCAGTTCTTATGGACGTTATCAAGAGCAAAAACCAAAACAAAGTTAAGGTAGAAAAGAAAGAAAAAGCTCCTTCGGAAGAAAAGAAAAAGGAAGAAGCAACACTTTAATAATTCATTGTAACCAACCCTTATAAAAGGGTAAAAATAAAAGGAGGATATCCAAATGAAAAAACTTAGCAAAATCTTAGCACTCGTTATGTCAGTTCTTCTCGTAGTTGGCTTGTTCGCAGCTTGCGGCGGCGCTACTGAGGGCGGCGACACAGCAAAGAAGACCATCGCAGTTATTGCGAAGGGCGAATCACACGCATTCTGGCAATCAGTTAAAGCAGGTGCTTCTGATGCAGCTGCTAAAGCAGGTTATGAAATCACATTCCGTGGCCCTGCAAGTGAGAGCGCAAAAGACCTTCCGAGCCAAATTGAAATGGTTCAGACAGCTGTTTCTAACAATGTTGACGGTATCGTTCTCGCAACTATCGGTGAAGGCTTCACTGATTTATTAACACAGGCAAAAGACAAGGAAATCCCTGTTGTTCAGTTTGACTCAGGTATCTGGGCAAATGACGTTGCAGCTCTTGACAAGGCTGACAAAAACCCCATCTTAGCAGCAGTTGCTACAAGCAACAAGTTAGCAGCAGGTCTTGCAGCTGAAAACTTCTTCAACGCTATCAAGGCTGACATCGCAGCTTCTACTGATGGTTATGTTGTAGGTATCATTCAGCACGACGAAACCCAGACCGGTATTGACCGTGCAGGCGGCTTCGAAGAGAAGTTCAAGGAACTCGCTGATGCTGATGCAACCACAAAGGGCAAGTACACAATCGCTAAAGAAGTTAAGCCCGGTGATGCTAACAACGCTTACAAGGATGCTCTTGAAGCTCTCTTCGAGAAAGGCGCAAAGGCAATCTTTATGTCTAACGAAGGCGTAGTTAAGCAGGTTTACGATGCTACAACAGCTGCAGGCGGCAAATATGATGCAGTTAAGTTCTGCGGATTTGATGCCGGCACAAAGCAGATTGAATGGATGAAGGCTACTTCGGGCGCTAAGCTCGTTGGTGCTGTTGCACAGGATTCATATCAGATTGGCTACAACGCAGTTGAGCAGTGCATCAACGCTGTTGAAGGCAAGGAAGTTACCGCTGAAGTTTCTATCGCAGGTGCTTGGTGGGATGCTTCTAACGTAGACGAAATGATTACAAAGAACCTCGTTTACGAAGGATAATTACTTAATGCCAATAAAAACATCCGAACCGCAAGGTTCGGATGTTTTTTTATTTTTGTTTTCCTTTTTCTATCATTTCACAAACTATCTTAGTTAGCGTTGTTGCAACGATTATTCCAAGCGCTAATGCGGAGGCTAATTGAAGTGTGTGAATAGCCTTCTCTGAAAAGACCAAACCATCACTTTTAAAGGCATATGCCATTGTGTAATACAATGAGCTGCCGGGAATTAACGGGATGAGCGAAGTGGTAATAAATGAAGTTGTTGGCGTTTTGAAAATTCTTGCTGCTATTTCGGCATAGAGTGAAATAACAAGTGCCACAATAAAATAATTAACCGCCTCGTTAGATATAATCAGATTATTAAGCGCAAATAAAAGACAGGTTAAAAAACCTCCGAATGCACATGCAACAAGCCTTTTACCTCTTATATTAAAGAGTATCGCAAAACCAATAGTGCCTATCGTTCCCGTTACAATTTGCACAAAATCATTTAAACTCATAGCGCAAAACCTCCTAACAAAGCAACCAAGAAGTATCCTGCCGCTATGGCAAGTGCAGTCAGTACCGCTTCAACCGAACGCAAAATTCCCGCAATACTATCCCCTGTGAATAAATCACGCAGGGCGTTAGTTAAACCAATTCCGGGAATAAGCGTCATAATATTTCCGATTATAACCTTATCAACATCTGAAATAACGCCGATTTTAAGAAAAATAAACGCAAAGAGGGTTGCAATTACTGCCGAAAAGAATTTAGAGAAAATCTTTCCTTTAATCGACTTTTCGCAAAGCCAAATTGCAATTCTCACTATTGCGCCGATTACGAATGATATAACACTCTCGATAATACTACCGCCGAAAAACAGAGTGAACATTGCAGCGATAACCGCATAGCACACGCATTCGAGCCAAAACGGATATTTTCGGCTTGCTTTAACTCTATCGAATTCCGAACTGATTTGCTCGGCACTCATATTTTCTTCACATATTTTTCTTGCAAGATTATTTAGCATATGTATTTTCTCATAGTCGGTTGCGCTTTTGGTTATTCTTCGTGTTTGAGTATATGTTTTATCCCCGTCAAAAACAGTAACAACCATACTGCTCGTGATTATAAACACATCAACCCTATCGGCACCGAACGCCAAGCACATCCGCTTTATGCTTTCCTCTACCCTATGAACTTCGGCACCGTGAATAAGCATTTTTTCACCGATATCCATAGCACAGGCAAACCTTTTTTCCATTTCATTTCCCTCTCATTTTTACTACCTTGTTATTATGCTACCTTTTGCTGCTTTTGTCAATGTTTTAATTGACAAAGTTATGTTTAAAAAGTATAATATATAAGTATAAGTATGATATAAAGGGGGATTTGTTTTGGAAGAGAAAATATTAGAACTCATAGAAGCAAAACAGTATACAAAATTAAAAGAAGAAGTCGCCGAAATGAATCCTGCCGACCTTGGTGTTATCTTTGAAGAGGTGCCCGAAAAAGACCTTGCGGTTATTTTCCGAATCCTACCGAAAGAGCTTGCCGCCGAGGTGTTCGTTGAGCTTGACAGTGACATTCAGCAGTTACTAATCGAGGCTTTCAGTGATAAAGAGCTTCGCGAAGTTTTAGATGAGCTTTTTATGGATGATACGGTTGATATTATCGATGAAATGCCCGCAAGTGTTGCAAACCGCATCTTAAAACAAACCGATGCGGCAACAAGAAAGCTTATAAATCAACTTCTTGCCTACCCTGATGACAGTGCGGGTAGCATTATGACCACCGAGTATATCGCACTTAAAAAAGATATGACGGTGGATGCCGCATTTGACCACATCAGAAAGGTTGGTTTTGAAACCGAAACCATATACGTTTGTTATGTTACAGACCGCAGCCGTCATTTGCAGGGCATTGTAACAGTTAAAGATTTACTTCTTAATCCGAAAGACCAAGTTTTAAGCGAAATAATGGAAGAAAACATTATTTATGCTAATACGCTTGATGACCAGGAAGAAGTTGTCGGTCTTTTTGAAAAATACGATATTTTAGCACTTCCTGTTGTTGATAAGGAAAATCGCCTCGTTGGTATCGTTACCGTCGATGACGCTATTGACGTTATGCAGGAAGAGGCAAGTGAAGATATTGAAAAGATGGCGGCTATTTTGCCAAGTGAGAAAACCTACCTTAAAACAGGTGTTTTTGAAACCTTTAAGGCTCGTATTCCTTGGCTTCTTTTCCTTATGATTTCGGCAACCTTTACAGGTGCAGTTATTTCGGGATACGAAGAAAAGCTAACCGCCTTTGCGGCGCTTATTGCATTTATTCCCATGCTTATGGGAACGGGCGGTAACTCGGGTAGCCAGTCATCAGTTACAGTTATCCGTAGTCTTTCGCTCGGAGATATTGAATTCAGCGATTTTTGGCGTGTTATTTGGAAAGAGCTTCGTGTTTCACTCGTCTGCGGCGCAGTGCTTTGTGTTATAAACTTTTTCAAGTTGTATCTTGTGGACCACCTATTACTCAATGCGTTTGATAATAATTTCGCATTACCTGAGATGATTATTGTGTGTCTGGCACTTTTCCTAACAGTTGTCTTAGCAAAATTGCTCGGTTGCATATTGCCTATTATCGCCAAGAAGATAGGATTTGACCCTGCGGTTATGGCAAGTCCGCTTATTACAACACTTGTAGATGCTTTTTCACTTATTATTTATTTTGGTATTGCTTCGGCAATCTTGGGGATTTAAGGGAGATTTATTAAGGGAGATTTATAATGTTAACTAAAGGTTTCGATAATGAAAAATATATAAAACTTCAATCGCAAAACATTCGCGATAGAATTGCAATGTTCGGTGGCAAACTCTATATGGAGTTTGGCGGCAAACTTTTTGACGATTATCATGCAGCAAGGGTTTTACCGGGTTTTGAGCCCGATGCCAAGGTTAAAATGCTTATGGAACTTAAGGACGATGCCGAAATTGTTATAGTTATTAGCGCCGATGCTATTGAAAAAAACAAGCTTCGCGGTGACCTTGGCATCACCTATGACCTTGATACCCTCAGACTTATTGACGCTTTTCGAGGCGTTGGTCTTTACGTAGGAAGCGTGGTTATCACACGCTTTACAGGACAACCCTTGGCAGAGGCTTTCGAACAAAGGCTCACTTCTCTTGGAATTAAGGTGTATCGCCATTATCCCATCAAAGATTATCCCTCTAATCTCCCCTATATTGTAAGTGAAAACGGATTCGGTAAAAACGATTATATTGAAACAACCAGAAAGCTCGTTATCGTAACTGCACCGGGCCCCGGAAGCGGAAAGATGGCAACCTGCCTTTCGCAGTTATATCACGACCATAATAGAGGTATTCAGGCGGGTTATGCGAAGTTTGAAACATTCCCGATTTGGAATCTCTCACTTTCGCATCCCGTTAACATTGCTTACGAAGCAGCAACTGCCGACCTTAACGATGTTAATATGATTGACCCATTCCACCTTGAAGCATACGGTAAAACCGCAACAAACTATAACCGTGATATTGAGATTTTCCCAGTGCTTAACTCTATGCTTAAGAAAATTCTCGGCAAATCTCCCTATAACAGTCCTACCGATATGGGTGTTAATATGGTGGGTTACGGAATTTGTGATGATGAGGCAGTAAAGCGTGCCGCTTGTCACGAAATCATTCGCCGTTACTATGCGGCTTTGGTTAATGTTCGTCAAGGTATGGGAAATGAGTCAGAGGCTTCAAAAATCGAAATCCTTATGAATAAGGTGGGAATCACCACTGATGACCGCCCCGTTATCGCCGCCGCAAATGAAAAAGCGGCTACTGCGGGTGGACCCGCAACCGCAATAGAGTTGCCCGATGGCAAAATAATCACGGGAAAAACCTCTTCCTTGCTTGGTGCTAGTTCTTCAATGTTGCTTAACTGTCTTAAAGAACTTGCAGGCATCCCCGATGATATCGAACTTATTTCGCACAATATAATTGAGCCTATTCAGAATCTTAAAACCGATGTGCTTGGCAACCACAACCCAAGACTTCACACCGATGAAGTTTTACTTGCGCTCTCTATTTGCGCCGTTACAAGTGATGTTGCAAGAAAAGCTCTTGAACAGGCTCCCAAACTAAAAGGGCTAGAGGCTCACTCAAGCGTTATCCTCTCACGTGTAGATGAACAGGTTTTCAAAAAATTAGGCGTTAATATGACCTTTGAGCCTAAATATCAAACCAAAAAACTTTATCACGCATAAAACAAACCCCCGATTTAATCGGGGGTTTTATTTTTATTCATCGAGGGCAATTATCTCTTCTAATGTTTCACGTTTTACCGCCGTATACTCTCCATCTTTTGTGAGCATTACAACAGGTGGGCGTGGCACTCGGTTATAGTTTGATGCCATGGAATAATTATATGCGCCCGTTGTGAAAACAGCTAAGATTTCATTTCTTTCGGGTTTTGGTAATTTTACATTCTCCTGAATCAAATCACCCGATTCACAACATCTCCCCGCAATAGTTGCGGTAAAATTGCATTCATCATTAATACGTGAAGCGAGCGCTACGGTGTAAGGCGATTCATAAAGGGTATATCTTGGATTATCGGTCATACCACCATCAACAGACACATAATTCTGATAGCCCTCAATTTCCTTAACCGAGCCTACTGAATAAAGTGTCAACCCCGCATCTGCAACTATGCTTCTGCCAGGTTCCATCATAATGCTCGGAGGGGTAAATTGAAATTTTTCGCAACATTCTTTAACCTTTGCGCCAACCTCGGCAATTTTTTGCTCTAAATCTATAATGGGGTCATCCTTAGTGTAACGAACACCAAAACCGCCGCCGAGATTAAGAACTTTAGCTTCAAAGCCAAACTTTTCCTTTACATCGGCTAAAAACTTAAACATAATATCGCAGGCATTAAGGAACGGCTCACATTCAAAAATCTGAGAACCCACATGGCAATGGAAGCCTGCGAGTTTGACATTTTGAAGTTTAAGCGCTTCACCAACGGCAAAAAAAGCATCTTCGCCTATCGGTATACCGAATTTCGATTCAACCGAACCGGTTGAAATTTTCTTATGTGTATGAGGGTCAATTCCCGGTGTAATTCTAAGAAGAATTTTTTGGGTTGTTCCCCTCTTTTTTGCCTCACTATCAATAGCGTAGAGTTCTTCCATACCATCCACAACGAAGCAACCAACACCTTTTTCCATAGCGAAGGCAATATCATCATCGGTTTTATTGTTTCCGTGGAAGAAAACGTTTTCCATTGGAAAGGATGCCGAAAAGGCGGTGAAAATCTCACCTTTTGACACAACATCCACATTCATATTTTCTTGCTTCATTATGCGGTAAATAGCACGGCAAGAAAAGGCCTTACTTGCAAATTCAGGCTCACTACCGCTTGGTAAATATTTACTCATCGCATTCTTATAAATACGTACCTTTTCCCTTATCTTTTCCTCATCCATTAGGTAAAGCGGCGTGCCGTATTTTTCAGCAAGTGAAACGGTATCTCTACCTGCAAAGGTAAGATGCCCTTTTTCGTTCGTGCCGATATTATCACAAATCATTATATCTTGCATAAAATCACTTTTTCTTTTTTGTTTATATTATGTCAAACTTGCGCATTTCGTTAAAGAGAATCTCTTTATGAGCATCCTCCATAGGTGTAAGGGGTAGGCGAAGATAGTCCTCACAGAAGCCCATTTTTGCCATAGCAGCCTTAACGGGAATGGGGTTAACCTCGCTAAAGAGCGCATTTATAAGGTGGAGATACTTAAGCTGCATATCTGCGGCGCCCTTGGTATCGCCATCCTTAAATTTGTTATACATTTCAACTGTTTCTTTCGGCAAAAGGTTTGAAAGCACCGAAATGCAACCCTTTCCGCCGAGAGAGGCTATCGGGATAATTTGGTCATCATTGCCCGAATAAACATCAATTTTTTCTCCGCAAAGAGCAAAGATTTCGGCAATGGAAGAAATATTTCCGCTTGCCGCCTTAATTGCCGAAATGTTGGGATGCTCTGCAAGAGCCGCAACCGTTTCGGGCGCCATTGCAACGCCTGTTCTCGATGGAACATCATAAAGAATAACGGGAACACTCGATGCATCGGCAAGGTCAGTAAACATCCTTATAAGTCCCTTTTGGGTTGCTTTATTATAATAAGGTGTTACGAGTAAAACTCCATCAACGCCAACCTCGCAGGCGAACTTTGTGAGCTCGAGGGCGTATGCTGTGTCATTAGAGCCTGTTCCTGCAATAATCGGAACTCTGCCCGCCGCTCTCTTAACCGAAAACTCAATAGCGGCTTTATGCTCCTCATCGGTTAAAGTTGAGCCTTCACCTGTTGTTCCGCAAACAACAAGGGCATTTATCCCCTCTTCGATTTGCCAATCGATAAGTCTTCCGAAAGCATCATAATCGATACCGTTTTCGGTCAAAGGTGTGATAAGCGCAGTTGCAATTCCTTCAAAAATTTGCTTTTTCATTTTTTGTTCCTCCACGTCTTTAAAGACAATAAAAAATAGCCGAAGAATCGGCTACCAAAAACAGACAAAATAAAGCGAAAACGCACTAATTTCCGTTTTGATAGCTCTCCGCAAAAATGCGACAGTAAAACAGGATATTATTCCCTTTTACCGGTTTGATTTTCCGCCGAAAATCACCCTCGGCAACCGCCCCTTTCACCAAAGCATCACTCCGCCGAGTTTAACAGCTTTTGGCTACTGATGACAAATTGCGCCTCTATCTTCCCTAATAGATTAGCACAGCTTCCCCTTTTTGTCAATATTAACTATAATTTTTTTGCAAAAAAGGATAAAATTTTTTCAAAAAATTGCAATTTTTTTATTGCGTTAGGAAGAATATGAATGTATAATATTATAGTGTGTTATACAGAGTATAACAAATTTTTAAATTTTTAGGAAGTGAAGTTCCACAATGGAAAGAAAAGTCGGTACTATATCAAGAGGAATCAGATGCCCTATTATTCGTGAGGGCGATAACCTCGTTGAGATGACAGTTAACAGCGTTCTCGAAGCTGCCGAAAGCGAAGGCTTCTCCCTTCGTGACCGCGATGTTATTGCTCTTACCGAATCAATCGTTGCCCGCGCTCAAGGTAATTATGCATCTGTTGAAGCTATTGCCGCTGATGTTAAAGCAAAGCTTGGCGGAGGAACTATCGGTGTTATTTTCCCGATTCTCTCGCGCAACCGTTTTGCAATTTGCCTTAAGGGTATCGCAATGGGCGCTAAAAAGATTGTTCTTATGCTCAGCTATCCGAGTGATGAGGTGGGCAATGCTCTTCTCACCTATGACCAGCTTGATGATAAGAACATCAACCCCTATAGCGATGTTTTATCCCTCGAAAAATATCGTGAACTCTTCGGTGAAAACAAGCACGAGTTCACCGGTGTTGACTATGTTGACTACTATTCAAATATAATTAAGGAAGCAGGCGCCGAGGTCGAGGTTGTTTTTGCTAATCAGGCAAAGACCATTCTTGATTATACCGATTGCGTTCTCACCTGTGATATTCACACAAGAAAGAGAACAAAGAGAATCTTAAAAGAAAACGGCGCAAAGGCCGTTTGCGGACTTGATGATATTCTCAATTCCTCGGTAAACGGTAGCGGATATAATGAGAAATACGGTCTTTTGGGCTCTAATAAATCTACCGAGGATACAATTAAGCTTTTCCCCAACGAGTGCCAAGATTTAGTTGAGGATATTCAAAGCGAAATCCTTAAGAGAACCGGCAAGCATGTTGAGGTTATGGTTTATGGTGACGGTGCTTTCAAAGACCCACAGGGTAAAATTTGGGAACTTGCTGACCCGGTTGTTTCACCTGCCCATACCGCAGGACTCATCGGCACACCTAACGAGTTAAAGCTCAAATATCTTGCCGATAACGATTTCAAGGATTTAAGCGGTGAAGCTCTTAAAGAAGCTATTTCTAAGAGCATCAAAGAAAAGCAGTCTAACCTTGTTGGTAATATGGCTTCTCAGGGAACAACCCCCCGCCAGCTTACCGACCTTATCGGTTCACTTTGTGACCTTACAAGCGGCTCTGGTGATAAAGGCACACCCGTTATCTTAATTCAAGGATATTTTGATAATTTCACAGACTAATAGAATGCAAATATAATAGGAGGATAAATTATGTATTCAAATGTAAGACCGGAAAGTATGCAACGCATAACCACTATGGCTCTCGCAGACGCTTTTATTGCTGAGCAGGTTGCTGCAATCAGAGAGCAGGTTGGCGATAAAAAAGTTCTTTTGGCTCTATCGGGCGGTGTTGACTCGTCTGTTGTAGCAGCTCTTCTTATTAAAGCTATCGGCAAACAACTCGTTTGCGTTCACGTTAACCATGGACTTATGCGCAAGGGCGAAAGCGAACAGGTTATTGAAGTTTTTGGTAAAGAACTTGATGCAAACCTTATCTATATAGATGCTACCGACCGTTTTCTTGATTTGCTTAAAGGAGTTAGTGACCCCGAGCAGAAACGAAAGATTATCGGCGGCGAATTTATAAAGGTGTTTGACGAAGAATCTGCTAAGCTTGACGGAATTTCCTTCCTTGCTCAAGGCACAATTTATCCCGATATACTTGAATCTGATGGTGTTAAGGCTCACCACAATGTTGGTGGACTTCCCGAGGATATGGAAATGGAACTTGTTGAGCCTGTTAAACTTCTCTACAAGGATGAAGTTCGTGTAGTAGGCGAGGCATTAGGTCTTCCTCACGCTATGGTTTACCGTCAACCATTCCCAGGTCCCGGTCTTGGTGTTCGTTGCCTCGGCGCTATCGAGAGGGATAGATTAGAGGCTTTACGTGAAGCTGATGCAATTCTTCGCGAAGAATTCGATATTTGCGGACTCGCCGAAAAGGTTTGGCAGTATTTCATCGCTATCCCCGATATGACCGCAGTTGGCGTTATCGATGGGAAGAGACTTGACGGATGGTGTGCAATTATCCGCGCGGTTAACACAACCGATGCTATGAGCGCAACAATCGAAGAAATCCCCTACCCCGTTCTCCACAAAATTACTGCCCGTATCACAAGCGAGGTTAAGGGTATTAGCCG